>CAIYCT010000460.1 GCA_903924765.1 uncultured Rhodospirillaceae bacterium
CCACTTAAAACCACTATGCCAGTGACGAGGGTTCGATTCCCTTCACCCGCTCCAATATTTCCCTTATTTTTTGCAGTTTTCACTCCGAGGTGCTAAAGTAGTAACAAAGTAGTAACAGCCACCCATGAAAAAACCAAAAAAATTTCCGTTCGAACATCAGGCCGGTGGAATTATTTTCCGGATCTATTTCGCGCCGCTTACCAAGCTCCAAAACGACAACACCCAGAAGGAATACGAATCCTATCTCGTGAAATATTACGAGGGAGCTCGGCGGGTTTCCAATCGCCGGAGTAGTTGGCCGGAAGTGGAGACGCTCATAGAGGAGGTTGTCACCGCCCGCCGCCAGCAGGATCCCGAGCGACTGGAACTCACCGGCTTGGATCGCCGGGTTTATCTGGCCGCGGTGGAGGCGCTAAAGCCCGTTGGCAAAACCGTAGATCTGGCGGCTATCGATTATTCTGCGGCCTCGAAAATTCTTGAACCATTCAAGCTTGATGTCCGGCAGGCGGTTCAGTTGCTGGCCAACGAACTTAAACGAGTGGAGGGCGTGCCCCTGCCCACGATCGTCGATTTTTATCTGCTCCACGGCAAATCCATGAAGGCAAAAAAGACCGTGCCGCAGGTAATTGAAGAGTTTGTTGAAAATTTAGAAAAAGATGGTCGTGGTGATTATCACGTCCGCGACATCAAAAACAGACTGGGACGGTTTGTTGAATCTTTTACCGGCAACATCAATGAAATCGAGGAACGGGATATTTCCAAGTGGCTTCAAGATTTGAAAATGATTGTTTGGAAGCATGGGGTCAGGGTTGAAAACGAACAAGGCACACCCGTGTCACAACGGACGCGCAACAATTATCGGGATGCCATTTGCGAGTTGTTCACGTATGCGCGCAAGCGGGGTTATTTGCCCAAAGGCCTGCCGACCCCGGCGGCGGAGACGGTGCGCATGAAGGTGGTGCCGGGAAAAAATCACATTCTCACGCCGGATGAAGCCGAGCGACTCTTAAAAAATCTTTCACCGCATTTGGTTCCATACACCGTGCTGAAATTGTTTTCGGGGTTGCGCACCGAGGAGGCCTTTGGTCTAAAGTGGGAAGATTTGCGTTTCCACTCCGATTCGGTCGTCATCGAGGCCAAGTTGGCAAAACTTCGACAACGCCGGGTTCCGCCCATTCTGCCGAATCTGATGAAATGGCTGGCTCCGTTTCAGGGTTTGAAAGGAACCATCAACGGCCGCTATTCCACTCCTCAAGCTTTACACAAAGCTGTTGTCAGAGAAACGGAGGAGGCCAAGGTCATTCTAAGACGGAACACGTTCCGAAACTGCTATATTTCTTACCGGGTAGCGGAGCCGAATCCATCCGCAGTGGTGGCGGAGGAAACGGGCACTTCAACGCGCATGATCAAATCCAATTATTTGGAGCTAGCGACCAAGGCGGATGCCAAAAAATGGTTCTCCATATGCCCATCCAAGGTGCAAATAGCTCTATTAAAGGCTTTTGCAGCCGAATCGAAACAGTGGCTGGCGGGTTGAAAATATTTGTAATTTGATGCAAAAAAACTCCGCAGAGCTAAAAAAGCTCTGATACACTGGGTGGATGCATGCATCAAAATCTGAAATCGAAACATTAAACAAATGGCTGGAATCGAAACTGGGCGGCTTGGTCGCGCATGGCGAGAAGGTTCGCGATTTACTCCAATCTCCCACCGGGGCGGCTGGCATTATTGCATCAGCCGCTGATTTAGTCACTGCGGAGAATCCGGTAAAGCAGGAGCTTTCCCCTCAGCAGATGGAAACCTGGAAGCGACTGTTGCCGCTCCTATCCGAACACGGATTGATGGCAGTTCGAGGTAGCGGCCCGCCGGTCGAACCCGACCGACCGTTGACGAAAGCGGAAGCCGCCGAGTATTTGGGGGTCAGCGTGAGCAAGCTGGAACGCTGCATGGCGAAGCGGCAGATTGAATATGAGAAGTATGGGGCAGGCCAAACCGCCATGGTGCGATTCCGCCAAGCGGAATTGGACAAATACCGCGAGAAGCGAAAAGTCACCCCGAGGAAAACCGGTCCTGAACGGCTCATGGATGCAGGCCGCTGAGCCATATTATTAACCGACAAGATCCGCTGTTTGCCGCAGCGGCGGAATTGGACTGCGGATTACGCTTCAATATTTGTCCCCAAACTGAATCCTGGGTGGCC
>CAIYCT010000461.1 GCA_903924765.1 uncultured Rhodospirillaceae bacterium
TGTTCCTTGGGAAGAGTTTGACCGGCTTGTCACAAAGCATGAGGCCGACAAGCACATCCGCCGTCTCCCGACCAAGACTCAATTGATTGCGTTGCTTTATGGCCAATTATCTGGGGCCAACAGCCTTCGAGAAATTGTCGGGACACAAATCAAGGACCACAATACCGATAAATCTGATTTCGAGTCCCCTGATTTCGACCTGATTTCTGATTTTCCGGTGTCCCCTGATTTTCCCCACGGGCAAGGACCCTCGGCAGCAAGCCGATCAAGTCCAGGCATCCGTCCGCTTCCTGTATTGACGCATCGGGCAGAATTTGCCGGGGCACCGATGCAAGGGGCAGCTTTTGCCGCCTTGTCCATTTGGTATTTCTTGAAAAATCAATAGGTTGATGTTGGCACGCGATCTGCAAATCCAGAGCTGGAATTATGCCTTTGGAGAGTTCAAATGCTATTAGGCGCACTTAACACGGCGACGACGGGAATGAACGCGATGAGTTCCGATATGGGAACCATCAGTCAGAACATTTCCAATATGAACACCACCGGTTACAAGGCGGAGCAGGCCAACTTCGACACCATCATGTCCGAGAAGATACAACCAGGCAACGACGGTTCTGGCTCCAGCCCGACCGGTGTCAGCGGGTTCGGCGTCCAGGCCTATAATGAACATCTCAATAGCATCGTCGGTTCGATGCAAACTACCAGCCAGTACAGCGATATCGCCATCAACGGCCAAGGGTTCTTCATGGTCGCGCCGCCCTCGACCACCGGCGGCGCACCAACCGTCAGCAGTGGATCGACCCTTTACACAAGAAATGGCGCGTTTAAGGAATTGGCGGGCAGCGGCACCAGTCAGTCATCACCGCGTTATTTGGTCAATGATTCCGGCGATTATCTGTTGGGATGGCAAGGCAATAATGGCACGGTGACATCCGGCGGCAGCGTGTCGCCCATATCCATTCCACAGCCGCAGACCGTGACTCGCAACGGGACCACAACCACTGTCGATATGGTGGCCAGCGCCACCACGCAAGCCACAGTTTTGGGCAATGTTACTCCCGACAACCGATTGACGTCGGGCAGTATGGAAACCTTGCCACTGACCGCGTTCGACAGCCTATCGGCTACTCATCCGTTCAACTTGCAGTTTTCCCCCACCACAACTGGCTCGACCTCGGTCACCACCACCGACACCAGCACGACTCCACCGACCATCACTGGGCCGACAACCACCAACCAGACCAATCAACTCAGCCCCAATACCTGGAACCTGACCTTCGGTACCAGCGAGACCGGGGCGACGGTGACATCGGCTCCTACCACCACCACCACCAGCAGCACCTCTACCACCGGCTCAGTGACCACCGATACGTCAACCTCACTCACGGAAGGGACCATCGTCACCTTCAACGCTAATGGACAATTGGTTTCGCCCAAGACCGTGACCTTCAACGCCACCTGGGCCAATGGACAGACGTCAGCCATCACCGTCGATATCAGCGGCTTAACCCAATATGGCGGCACCACCAAAAGCGTGCTCAGTTCATCAAGCCAGAATGGCTATCTGGATGGCCAGTTGCAAAGCCTGGCGTTTGATAGCAATGGAATTCTGTCTGGCAGTTATTCCAATGGCAAGAACATGCAATTGGCTCAGGTCGCCGTCGCTCGTTTTCCCGCCCCCGACAGTTTGGCGTCGGCTAGTGGCACCGTATTTTCACAGACCTCCACCTCGGGCGCGCCCATCGTTGATACGGCGCAACATTTGGGAACGGCCATTGAGGGTTCGACCCTCGAAGCCTCGACCACCGATTTGGGCACGGAATTTACCAACATGATCATGGCCCAAAAAGCCTATGGCTTGAATTCCGAAGTCCTGAAAACCGCCGACCAAATGACCCAAACCATCACCCAAGGGACGTGGTAGGCGATCAGCCTAGCCCGGTTGCTGTCCGCTTTTGGGGTTCTTGCGGGTCAGTTCGATCAGCTGCTTGAGGGTCGAGGCTTCCACCGCTTGCGGGATGATGCGGTCGCCGATGACGAAAGTGGGGGTGCCCTCGACGCCCAGGGAATGGGCGATTTCCTTGTTGCGGCGCAGCAGCTTGTCTAAATCCGGCGACGCCATGTCCTTCTTGGCTTGGTCCACATTGACGCCCGCATCGGCGGCCAGCTTATAGGCGGTCTTTTCGTCCAGCTTGCCGCGATACTTCATAAAGGCGCGGTGCACATCGTCATACTTGCCTTGTTTCTTGGCGGCCAAGGCGATGCGGCTGGCGACAATGGACTCGTCTGTCAGAATGGGGAATTCCTTGAACACCAGGCGAGTCTTGCCGTCGGCCCGAATCGTGTCCATCAATCCGTCGTAGCTGGCTTTGCAATAGGCGCAATTGTAGTCGAAGAACTCGACGATGGTGACGTCGCCCTTGGCGTTACCGGTGCTGGGATCGTCCTTGTTGTCGAACAGTTCGGCGCGATAGGTCTCGATGTTCTTGCGGGAGTCGGCTTCTTGCGCTTGGCGCACTTTCTCGTGCAGGGCTTCCAGGGCTTCTTGCAACACTTCGGGGTGTTCCATCAAATAGTCGCGGATCACCCGGCGCACGGCTTCGGCCTGCTTGGGAGTAAGAGCTTGATCTTCCTGCGCCGAAGCGACGGGAGCCGAGAAAGAAATCCCGATCACGGCCATAATCATCAAAAAGCGGCGCAGCAACATGAGACAAAATACTCCCGTAAAATCACGTGGCCGCATATTGTCCCAAGCCGCAAGGTCCGGCAAGAGGGGTTTATGCAGGCCGCTCGATTTCTCGGGCTAAAATGGCCGCTTGAGTGCGGCTGGTCACCTTGAGCTTGCGAAGGATGGCGGTTACGTGCGCCTTGACCGTGGTGTCGGTCACGTCCAGTTCATAGGCGATGATCTTGTTGGATTTGCCTCGGGCAATCATGGACAGCACCATGCGTTGCTTGCGGGTCAGGGTGGATACCCGCTTCAGAAGTTCCGATTGCGTGCTGGGGTCGGGGACTTGGTCGGAATCACCCCGTTGCGGCCAGAATAGGTGACCGGACATCACTTCGCCGATGGCTGCGACCATTTCGTTCTTGGGCAGGGATTTGGGAATGAAGCCTGATGCGCCACACACCATGCTGCGTTCGATGGTGCTGGCCTCTTCCGAAGCGGACACCACGACGATGGGGGTGGTGGGAGTCATGTCGCGCAAATCTACCAAACCGGACAGGCCGTTGACGCCCGGCATGTTCAAATCCAGCAGAATCAAATCCAAATCTTCGTGTGAAATCAAATAGTCCTTGGCCGCCGCAAGGTTTTGCGCCTCGACGATATCGGAGTTGGGCATGGCTTCGCCCACCACCTGTCTTAAGGCGTCGCGAAATAGCGGATGGTCATCTGCAATGAGAATGGTCACGTTGTCTCCCCCACATACTTTTTATTTTATTACAGTCAATCGACATTTCCCATATGAACGGCCTATCTGTCCGAA
>CAIYCT010000462.1 GCA_903924765.1 uncultured Rhodospirillaceae bacterium
ACGGGCGGCTCCAACGTGCAATTCGCCATCGACCCCAAGACCGGGCGCATGGTGGTGATCGAAATGAATCCTCGGGTGTCGCGCTCGTCGGCGCTGGCTTCCAAGGCCACCGGCTTTCCCATCGCCAAGGTCGCGGCGCGGCTGGCGGTCGGCTATACCCTGGACGAGTTGGACAACGACATCACCGGCGTGACCCCTGCCTCGTTTGAACCCACCATCGATTATGTGGTCACCAAGATCCCCCGTTTCACTTTCGAAAAGTTCCCCGGCGCCGATCCGTTGCTGACCACCTCGATGAAATCGGTGGGCGAGGCCATGTCCATCGGCCGCACCTTCCGGGAATCCCTGCAAAAGGGCTTGCGCTCCATGGAAACCGGCTTGACCGGGTTGGATGAAGTAGACATTCCCGGCACGGCGGGTGACCTTAAGGACGCGGTACGCGCCGCTTTGGGCATGCCCCGCGCTGATCGCATCCTGGTCATCGCCCAGGCTTTCCGGTTGGGCATGAGTCTGGATGTAATTCATGCCGCGTGCAGTTACGATCCGTGGTTCCTGAAACAAATCCAAGGCATCGTCGCCGCCGAGTCCGAGATCATCGCGGGCGGTTTGCCCACCGATGCGGTTGGATTGTTGCGTTTGAAGAAAATGGGCTTCTCGGATCAGCGTCTGGCCAAACTGACCGGTACGACCGAGGATGAGGTGTTCGCTCTGCGCCATCGCCTGGACGTGTTGCCGGTCTATAAATTGATCGATACCTGCGCCGCCGAGTTCCCCTCGCGCACTCCCTATATGTACTCATGCTACGAAGGCGACGGAATCAACCAGCCCGAATGTGAATCCGATCCCACCGACCGGGACAAGGTGATCATTCTGGGCGGCGGTCCCAACCGCATCGGTCAAGGCATCGAATTCGATTATTGTTGCGTCCATGCTGCCTACGCCTTGGACGAGGCGGGCAAAGAGACCATCATGGTCAATTGCAATCCCGAAACTGTCTCCACCGATTACGACACCTCTGACCGGCTGTATTTCGAGCCCTTGACCGCCGAAACGGTGATCGAGTTGGTGCTGAGGGAAATGAAGAAGGGCCGGGTGCTGGGCTGCATCGTGCAGTTCGGCGGGCAGACGCCGTTGAAATTGGCCAAGGCTTTGGAAAAGGCCAAGATTCCAATTCTGGGCACCAGTCCCGATTCCATCGATTTGGCCGAGGACCGCGAGCGGTTCCAGCAATTGCTGCAAACCTTGGGGCTGCGCCAGCCTCCCAACGGCACCGCCCGCACCCTTGACGAAGCCCGTTTGGTGGCCGAGAAGATCGGATATCCGGTAGTAATTCGTCCGTCCTTTGTGCTTGGCGGACGCGCCATGCGCATTGTCTATGACGGCGAAGCGTTGGAAAAATACATGCGCGAGGCGGTGCTGGTGTCGGGTGACAATCCAGTGCTGATCGACCGCTATTTGTCCGACGCCATTGAGGTGGATGTGGATGCGCTGTGCGATGGAACCGATGTCTACGTGGCCGGGATCATGGAGCATATCGAGGAAGCGGGTATCCATTCCGGCGATTCCGCCTGCGCCTTGCCGCCTTATTCCTTACAGGACGACGTGGTGGCTGAATTGGAGCATCAAACCGCCCTGTTGGCCAAGGCCTTGAAGGTGATTGGGTTGATGAACATCCAATACGCCATCAAGGACGGCGATATCTACATTCTGGAAGTCAATCCCCGCGCCAGCCGCACGGTGCCGTTCGTGGCCAAGGCCACGGGCGTGCCCATTGCCAAGATCGCGGCCCGGATCATGGCGGGCGAGACCTTGGCTTCGTTCAATCTGGGCAAGCGTCCGGTCACCAACCATGTGGCGGTCAAGGAAGCGGTGTTCCCCTTCGCCCGTTTCCCCGGCGTCGATATCGTGCTGGGGCCGGAAATGAAATCCACCGGCGAGGTCATCGGCCTGGACAAGGATTTCCCTCGCGCCTTCGCCAAAAGCCAGTTGGCCTCGGGCTGCGTGTTGCCGCTGTCGGGCACCGCCTTCGTCTCAGTCAAGGAAAGCGACAAATATCCCTTGGCCGACGTGGTGAAGAAATTGTTGAGCATGGGCTTCAAGGTCATCGCCACCTCGGGCACCGCCGATTATCTGCGGTCTCAGGACTTGAATGTCAGCAATATCAACAAGGTGCTGGAAGGCCGCCCCCATTGCGTCGATGCCATGGTCAATGGCGACGTGCAGTTGGTGGTCAACACCACCCATGGCAGCCAGTCCTTGAACGACAGCTTCTCCATCAGGCGCACAGCCTTGGTTCGCAACATTCCCCACTATACGACGCTGGCCGGTGCGCGGGCGGCGGTGGAAGCAATTGAGGCGATTCGCACCTCGCCGCTTGAAGTTGCGCCGCTGCAATCGTATTTTGATCGTTCGTTTTAAGTGAAAGGGAGGGAAGCCTCCTATTCATAGGTTTTAGGTTTGGGGTTTGTGGATGGAAAAAATTCCGATGACTCCTCCTGGGCTTGCCCAGCTTGAGGAGGAACTAAGGACGTTGAAGGGCGTTGAACGGCCTGCGGTTATCAAGGCCATCGCCGAAGCGCGAGAACATGGCGACTTGTCCGAAAATGCCGAATATCACGCAGCCCGCGAGCGGCAAAGCTTCATTGAAGGCCGCGTGGCCGAGCTGGAAGACATCATCTCGCGCGCACAAGTCATCGACGCTAGCCAATTGTCGGGGGACCAAGTCCGCTTCGGCGCCACGGTGACCCTGGCCGACGAGGATTCCGACGAAGAGGTGGTCTATACCATCGTCGGCGCACACGAAGCCGACATCAAGTCGGGCCGCATGTCTGTCCACTCGCCGTTGGCGCGAGCCTTGATCGGCAAGCATTTGGGCGACCGGGTCGAAGTGACCACGCCCGGCGGCTCCAAAGCTTACGAAATCGTCGATGTCAAGTTCGGGTAAAGAGCGTTCCGCTTTAAGGAAGGGGGCGCTCCCATCCCGAGGGCACGAACTGCGCGCGCCACAATTGTCGCAGTCCGGCTAAGATCCGAGAGCCAATCGTCCTGTGGCGCTGGTTTTGCGTCACGCCGTCATAGCCCCAGGCGTCGCCGTCCACTTCATCCACGACCACATAGGTCGCGGTGGGCAACTCGTTTCCCAAGATAGACCGCAATAATCCATGGGCTTGAGCGATGAATCGGGCCTTTTGCTCGGGGCTATTGGCGCCCTTGGTAATCTTTGCGTCCAAATGAGCGGCAATGGCCACGGGGACGCGACCGATGCACCAAGTGGAGTTTGAAACCTGTTCGACCAAGATGGCTGTCAGGTCGGCTTTTTTGTGCAAGATACTGGACTCAGGTCTGTGACTCCGTCTTGGAGCGTTGAAATCCTTTGGGCGTCAAGACTGGGTCCGGCGATTTTAATGCTGATATACGGCATGAGTCTGTTTCCTGAAACGCAGCGTCTCGAATGAGAGGCTTGACGTGAGCAGGATAGGACAGGACAATACTTCTGAAAATTTCATATTTCCGATCAAACATATCTGGAAAACAGAACTATGGCGGCACGCATTAACCTCGATATGGATGCGCTCAGGACGTTCGTGACAGGGTTTGAGTTGGGTAGTTTTACCAAGGCCGCCGAACGATTGGGCCGGTCGCAATCGGCCATCAGCACCCAACTGCGCAAATTGGAAGAACAAGTGGGCAAGCCCTTGGTGCAGAAGACCGGCCGCAGTTTGGCGTTGACGGCGGATGGGGAAAGCGTCCTCAGCTATGCCAAGCGTATCTTGGACATGAATGACGAAATTGTGGACAGGATGCAAAGCCCGGATTTTGAAGGTTGGGTGCGTTTGGGCATGCCTCAGGATTTCGCCGAATCGTGGCTGCCCGACGCGCTGGGGCGGTTTTCGCGCGCCCATCCCAAGGTTCGGATCAAAGTCTTTGCCGAACATAAGGTCATTCTGGAAAAGCGGCTGCAACAAGGCGAGCTGGATTTGGCGCTGTTGTGGGGGGCCTGCGATGATGTCTCCACCGCCAAGATTGTTGCCGATCTTCCGATCAACTGGATTGGCCTGACCGATTGGCCGGGCGTTGCGTCGCTGGGCGCCGAACCGGTGCCGCTGATCGCCTTCGAACCACCGTGCCTGTTCAGAAACGCCTGCATCGCCGCGCTGGATAAAGCGGGCATTCCGTGGCGCATCGTTTTTTCCAGTCCCAGTGTCGCCAGTCATTGGGCGGCGGTTAAGGCCGGTCTGGGCATCGCCATGCGCACGTCGGTGGGAATGCCGTCTTTCCTATCCATTTTGGATCCGATCTGGATGGGGCTGCCCACGCTGCCGACCATTGCGCTGTCCTTGCAAATTGTGGACTCCGAACCGTCGAAGGCCGTCCTTGGGCTGGCGGAGATTTTACGGGGAACCCTCGGGGGGCTCCGCAAACCGACCAAATTGGCGTGACGGAGCTATTTATTCTTCGACCGGCGCGACGATTTCGATGGGAACGCCCGGTTGCAGCTTGGCGGTGCGGATGCCAAGCGCGCTTTTGACATGGGAAATATTGGGAGCGGCGGTCAGTTTCGAGGTCAGGAATTTTTGGTAGGCGTCCCAATCCTGGGCGACGATTTTCAGCAAGAAGTCGGTTTCACCGGCCAGCATATGGCACTCACGCACTTCCGGCCATTGCTGCACCAGGGACTCGAAGGCGATCAGGTCGGTTTCCGCTTGGCTGCTAAGACCCACCTGGGCGAAGACGGTAACGTTGAACCCCAAGGCCGACGGGTCGATTTGCGCGTGGTAGCCCTTGATGAAGCCCGCTTCCTCAAGGGCGCGAACACGGCGCAAACAAGGCGGCGCCGAAATGCCCGCATGACGAGCGAGATCGACGTTGGTCATGCGACCATCAGCCTGAAGATCGGCCAAAATACGCCGATCAATCTGGTCCAGCTTGACCCGTTGCATAGTATGAGAACTCCAGAAATCCCCTTGAAAACGAAATTATATTACAACGCGAATGTCAATCCGCCAAGCCCTGGTTTGTTAAGTCCTTTATTAAATAGGGCTTTTTTATTTTGGGACTTTTCGTAAGCTTTGTTATTTGAAATGAATTCAATGGCGTATAGTTTATAATAATTCTACTCTTGCCAGCGACCCTTCATGCGGCTATGGTTGCCCATCATCAACCAATTTTTTTTTGGGAGTTCTTCGGATGTCTGATTTCGTCAATCCCGGTTCACTGATCGGCAAGCCCGCTCCGGATTTTTTGGCTTCGGCTGTGTTGCCCGACAATCAAATTGTCGATGACTTCAATCTGAAGAATTATCTGGACGGTTCTTACGGCCTGCTGTTCTTCTACCCGCTGGACTTCACCTTCGTGTGCCCGTCGGAAATTCTGGCTCACGATCACCGTCTGTCCACCTTCAAGGGTAAGAATACCAAGATCATCGGCGTTAGCGTCGATTCCAAATTCACTCACTTGGCGTGGAAGAACACTCCCGTCGATAAAGGTGGTTTGGGCAACGTACAGTTCCCGTTGGTGTCCGATTTGAACAAGACCATCGCTAAGGCTTACGGCGTGTTGCTGCCCGATGGCATTGCTCTGCGCGGCTCGTTCCTGATCGACAAGACCGGCGTGGTTCAAGTCGCTCACATCAACAATCTGCCGCTGGGTCGCAATGTGGACGAAATGGTCCGCTTGGTCGATGCGCTGCAATTCCACGAGGAAAACGGCGAGGTTTGCCCCGCCGGTTGGCAAAAAGGCAAGGCTGGCATGAAGGCCAACCCGGCTGGCGTCGCCGATTACTTGTCCAAGCATTCCAGCGACCTCTAAGTCGTTTTAAGCACAGCGCCCCACGGAAAAGTATAGACCTTTTCCGTGGGGTCGTGTTCCATGACGCTCTTTACATTTTGATCTACAGCGGTGGAATTTTACAATGTCCGAAACGCATCACACCAAGGTATTGATTCTGGGGTCCGGTCCGGCCGGATGCACGGCGGCCATTTATGCGGCCAGAGCCAATCTGGCGCCGATTTTGGTGGCGGGCTTGCAAGCTGGCGGTCAGTTGACCATCACCACCGATGTGGAGAATTACCCCGGTTTTGCCGAGGCCATTCAAGGCCCTTGGTTGATGGAGCAGATGCAGGCGCAAGCCGAGCATGTGGGCACCCGCTTTTTGTACGACACCATCGTCGAGGTCGATCTGTCCAAACGTCCGTTCCGGGCGGTGGGCGATTCCGGCGATATCTATATTGGCGAAACGCTGATCATCTCCACCGGGGCTTCGGCTCGTTGGTTGGGGATCGAATCAGAGCAGCGCTATCAGGGCTTTGGCGTCTCCGCCTGCGCCACTTGCGACGGCTTCTTCTTCAAGAACAAGGACGTGATCGTGGTCGGCGGCGGCAATTCGGCGGTAGAGGAAGCCCTGTATCTGGCAGGCATCACCTCTAAGGTGACGGTGATCCATCGCCGCGATTCGTTCCGCGCCGAAAAGATCATTCAGGACCGCTTGTTCGCCAATCCCAAGATCTCGGTGGTGTGGGATTCCGCCATCGATGAAATTCTGGGCGCGGGTGAACCGGCCACGGTCACCGGAGCCAGGATCAAGAACGTCAAGACCGGCGAATTGTCCACCATTTCCGCCGATGGTGTGTTCGTCGCCATCGGCCATTCGCCCAACACCGATTTGTTTAAAGGCCAATTGGAGATCGATTCCGACGGTTATGTGGTCACCAAGCCCGGCACCACCAACACATCGGTGGCTGGGGTTTTCGCTGCCGGCGATGTGCAAGACAAAATCTATCGCCAAGCGGTCACCGCCGCCGGAACAGGCTGCATGTCCGCGCTGGAAGCCGACCGCTTCCTGTTGGGGCATGCTTAAGTCAGGTCTTGGTTTTTCGCTTCTTTCGTGGACAGCCTTGGCAGGTTAAGGCATTATTGCAGCGCAATAGCCGTCAGGAGTGAACCTGAAGGCAGATGTCCAGCAGGGGGCTATGGACTGGGATAAATTACGGGTCTTCCACGCCGTTGCAGAGGCGGGGAGCTTTACCCATGCGGGCGAGATATTGAATCTAAGCCAGTCGGCGGTCAGTCGGCAAATCAGCGCTTTAGAAGAAAGTCTGAATTTGCCGTTATTCCATAGACACGCCCGCGGTTTGATTTTGACCGAGCAGGGCGAACTGCTCCACAAGACCGCCCGCGAGATTTTCTCCAAATTGGCTATGGCCGAGGCGCTGCTGAGTGAAAGCCGCGAACGCCCTACTGGTCCGCTGAAGGTGACCACCACGGTGGCGTTCGGCTCCATCTGGCTGACCCCGCGCATCAAGGAATTCCTGGAACTTTATCCCGATATCGACGTATCGCTGTTCCTGATCGATGGCGAGTTGGATCTGGCCATGCGCGAAGCCGACGTGGCCATCTGGATGCTGCCGCCCAAGCAAGAAGATCTGATTCAGCGCCATTTGTTGTCCATGCATTTCAACGTCTATGCCGCGCCCGATTACATCAAGCGCCGAGGCATGCCCAAAACCGCCGAGGATTTGGACGCTCACAGCATCATAGTCTATGGCGACAGCGCCCGCTTCGCGCCTCCTTTTCCCACCGCCAACTGGCTGTTGGAAGAGGGGGCCAGTCCATCCAGACCGCGTCGGCCGGTGTTGGAGATCAACAACATCTACGGCATCTATCGCGCAGTGAGCTCGGGATTGGGCATCGCCGCCTTGCCCGATTATATGAGCCGCGAAGCCAACGCGTTGGCGCATATCCTGCCCGAACTGACCGGCCCCAAGATGGATGCTTATTTCGTCTATCCCGATGAGTTGCGCCATTCAAAACGCATCACGGTATTTCGCGACTTCCTGCTGCACAAGATCCAAGAAGGTCAATAAGCGAGACCTGTTATCCTTGCATATCAAGGCATGCGCGTTGCGCATTGGGTGTCGGCAAAATTGGCTGTAGTGAAAAAAGGCCTTCTCCGTTAACTTTTGTTTGCGCCGGAAACGGCAACGGAATTCGGCGGTTCTCACGAATCGCCGGTCATTGAGCCCAGTGCTCAGTGTGTGAGGGTCTCTCTTGATCCTGCGTCCATGGACGCGAAGCCTCCCTGTTTGACTGCCCCCTGGTTCGCCAGGGGGCTTTTTTTTGGCTTGCGCTGCACAAGGCAAGGGGCTAGAGCGGTAAGAAGCGAGTAAACGGAGACAATGACATGACAGCCCAGTCGGTTCTGGTGCAACGGGTAGAAGCGCTTAAGGGAACGCGGGTTTTGTGCGTCGGCGACGCCATGCTTGACCGCTTCATTTATGGCACGGCGGATCGGATCTCACCCGAAGCGCCCATCCCGGTCCTGCGCATCGAGCGCGAAGAATCCATGCTGGGCGGCGCGGGCAACGTGGTCCGTAATCTGGTGGCGGTGGGTGCCGCGCCGATTTTCATTTCCGTGGTCGGCAATGATCTGGCAGGACGCGAGGTGGCCCGGTTGGTGTCCGAGCATGACGCCATCGACCCGTGTCTGGTGGTGGAAGCCGGGCGGCAGACCACCATCAAGACCCGCTATTTCGCGTCGTCGCAGCAATTGCTGCGGGCTGATGCCGAAACCACTCAGGCGTTGGCCGACGACACCATCGCGCAAATTTTGTCCCATTGCGACAGCATCATGCCCACGGTGTCGGCCTTGGTGTTGTCCGATTACGGCAAAGGCGTGTTGTCGCCCGCCATCTGCGCGGCGTTGATCGCCATGGCCAAGGCCAAGGGCATTCCGGTGGTGGTCGATCCCAAGGGCGTGGATTGGAGCAAATATCGCGGCGCCAGCATCGTCACGCCAAACCGCAAGGAATTGGCCGATGCCACCCAAATGGACGCTCATGACGATCCCTCTATCGTCGAGGCCGCTCAAAAGGCCATCCATGCTTGCGGCATCGACGGCGTGTTGGCTACGCGCAGCCAGGATGGCATGTCGCTGGTGACCCATGATCACGCCCCCGATCATCTGCCCGCCATTGCCCGCGAGGTTTACGACGTGTCGGGCGCTGGTGACACGGTGGTAGCGTTGATGGCCGGGTTGATGGGCTCGGGCGCCAGCGCGGTGGAAAGCGCCCGCATCGCCAATGTGGCGGCTGGGATCGTGGTCAGCAAGATCGGCACGGCGGTGGCTTACACCGACGAAATCGTGGCGGCGCTGCATCATGGCGATTTATGGACCGGCGAAGCCAAGATCGCCGGGATCGTGGCGGCCAAGGGCATCATCGAGGATTGGCGCAAGAAAGGGGCCAAGATCGGCTTCACCAACGGCTGTTTCGACCTGCTGCACCCCGGCCATGTGTCACTGCTGGCCCAAGCCAAATCCCATTGCGACCGCTTGGTGGTGGGATTGAATTCCGACGCCTCGGTGTCGCGCTTGAAGGGGCCGACCCGCCCGGTACAATCCGAAGCGGCGCGGTCGACCGTGTTGGCGTCCTTGGCCACGGTGGATCTGGTGGTGATCTTCGGCGAGGATACCCCGCTGGAATTGATCACGGCCCTGCGTCCCGACGTGCTGGTCAAGGGGGCCGATTACACCGTGGACAAGGTGGTCGGGGCCGATCTGGTGCAGACCTGGGGCGGACGGGTGGCCTTGGCCAATCTGGTCGAGGGTCACAGCACCACCAACACGGTGCGCAAAATGGGCGGCCTAAAGTGAGCAAGAAGCCCAAGCTTACCCAACTGGGCCAACACGTCGTGCCGCCGGATTCGCCCGACCGCGCGGTGATCGAGACCGTCCCCAATCCTCATCCCGAGACGCTGTATCTGGCCCGCTTCGCCGCGCCGGAATTTACCTCGTTGTGCCCCATCACCGGCCAGCCCGATTTCGCCCATCTGGTGATTGATTACGCGCCGGGTCCTGTGCTGATCGAAAGCAAGTCGCTGAAGCTGTATCTGGGCAGCTTCCGCAATCACGGGGCCTTTCACGAGGATTGCACCTTGTCTATCGCCAAGCGCTTGGTGGCGGCGGCCAAGCCCATCTGGTTCCGCATTGGCGGATATTGGTATCCCAGGGGCGGCATCCCTATCGACGTGTTCTGGCAAACCGGTCCTGTTCCCATCGGTTTGTGGGTCCCCGACCAGGGGGTGCCCCCCTATCGCGGACGTTAGGGTGATCGGGGAATGAAAGATCTCATCCGACGTCAGGCTTTGGCGCTCGGCTTCGATGAGGTTGGATTTGCTCCGGCGGCAGGCGCGCCCCAGTGGCGCGACGATTTGAACCAATGGCTGACGGAAGGCCGCAACGGCCAGATGGGTTGGATGGAGGAACGACGCGAGCAGCGTACCTCTCCGCAAGGATTATGGCCGGACTGCAAAAGCGTAGTGGTGTTGGCAATGTCCTATGCCCCTGCTTTCGATCCTTTGGCCTTGCAGGACAGGCTAGAGCGCGGGGCCATCAGCGTCTATGCGCGCGGTCGGGATTATCACGACATCGTCAAATCCAAGCTGAAAGCGCTGGCGCGTTGGATGGTCAAAGAAGGGGGCTGCGACGTCAAAGTGTTCGTCGACACCGCGCCGGTGATGGAAAAACCGGTGGCGGCGGCCAGTGGCCTGGGATGGCAGGGCAAGCACACCAATCTGCTGTCCCGTAAGCTTGGCAATTGGTTTTTCTTGGGCGAAATCTACACCACCTTGGACCTGCTGCCCGATCCGCCGGAAAGCGATCATTGCGGTACTTGCCGGTCTTGCGAAACAGCCTGCCCGACTGGGGCGCTTCAAGACGGGCGGATGGACGCCACCCGGTGCCTCAGCTATCTGACCATCGAGCATAAAGGCGACATCGCTCCCGATTTGCGCGCCCAAATGGGCAACCGCATTTATGGCTGCGACGATTGTCTGGCGGTGTGCCCGTGGAACAAATTCTCCACGCCCCATAATCAGCCAGCTTTCGCCCCTCGCATCGAATTGCAGGCCCCTCGGTTGGCCGATCTGGCCGAACTGGATGATGCCGCATTCCGCGCCATGTTCGCCGGTTCGCCGATCAAACGGATCGGCCGCGACCGCTTTGTCCGCAATGTGGTCATCGCCATGGGCAATAGCGGTTTGGAATTCCTGATTCCGGCGGTGCGGCAGCGTTTGAACGATTCGGATGAAACGGTGCGGATTATGGCCCAATGGGCGCTGGAACGGTTGACGGGGCAATAGCGGTCTGGCTGTTATGTTAGGGATGTGCCAGAAGCGGAAGGGCGGATTCGGACATCGAGACCGAGGAAAGCAGCCGATTGTTCAGAATAGATCTGGCAACCTCATTCCATTGATTGTGGAGCATTAACAGATGATCAATCTGCTGTTCAAAGTGCGGGCACGAATCAGATTTGCGTCGTTGTCGTTTATCGACATGCCGATACTGACGATATGAGCCATCGTTGCTCTACTCAAACCGTCTTGCGACGGACCGCCAAGAACAAATTGGCTATGGACTCGCCATTTGGCGACTGACGATTCGCCATTTGGCGACTGACTAAAGAGAGTCAATCTGTGGTGTGCGAAAAAAAACTAATGAATTGATTTAATGCATATTTCACCCCTCTCGCAGCAAAATCCGAACCATTGAAAATATAGTGCTATTGGTTTATTCATTTCCATCATTGCTTTTAATATGCGCGTAATTTTGACGGCGTTCAAAACGGGGTAAACGATGGAGAACATGAGAATTGGTTTGCGGCTGTTTCTGGCTTTCGGTTTAGGCGTCCTAATGACCTTGGCCGTCGGCCTGAAATCCTTGGACAGCAGTAAAACCCTAAGCAGCTTGACTGAAGCGCTGTACCAACATCCCTACATGATCACCAACGCGCTGGAACGCACCCAATCCTCTGTGATCATGTCTGTTAGCGCCATGAAAGACCTGTTCACGGGTGACGCGACCCCCACTAATGACGATTTTGACCGTGTTTCCCAGCAATTGCCACAGATTGACGCCCGAGTAGACCTGCAAATCGCCATCCTCAAAGAACATTATCTGGGTAATCCATCGGATATTGACACAATCAGGCAGAACTATGAAACCTACAAGGGCCTTCGGAGCGAGGTGTATACTCAACTGAAGCGTGGCTACCTGGATGCCGCAAAGGCAACTCGCCAGAACAAAGTGCTGCCGCTCGTCAAGCAAATGAATGAAAACATGGGAAAGTTGAGTGCCTTCGCCAATGAAAAAGCGAAATCATTCATGGAGAATGCTCATTCCATTCGCGACAGTGAATTCTTGATTATGGCATCGTTAATCTTTGTCGCTCTGGTAATAGGAGTGCTTTCCGGCATTGCCGTTTCCCGGTCTATCGTCAAACCGCTGAATAGCATGATAGGAACGGTTCAGGATTTGGCCTCTGGCAAGACCGGCGTCACGGTTTCTGGGGCGCACCGTAAAGACGAATTGGGACCATTAGCAAGCGCACTAGAGAAATGGCGTCTAAGCCTGATTGAAGAAGAAAAGCGGGTTGCCGCCGAAGAAGCCGAACTTGCCCGCCGCCAGGAGCGGCAGAAAAATATTGATTCTTTGACGACCAGCTTTGATAGAAGCGTGACAAATGTTCTGGAAACCGTGGCGGGGGCCAGCACGGAACTGGAAGCCACGGCATCATCCATGTCGGCCAGTGCCGAACAGACTACCCGGCAAGCCTCTACCGTTGCCTCAGCAACCGAAGAAGCGTCCAACGCGGTTCAGACGGTGGCAGCGGCAGCAGAGGAACTGGCTGCCTCCATCAAGGAAATCGGGCGGCAGGTTACGGAATCAACCGATATTGCTGTTTCGGCCTCCAATGATGCAGCCAAAACAAACCAGATCGTTCAAGAGTTGGCAGCCACGGCATCGAAGATTGGCGATGTGGTCAACTTAATCAACGATATTGCCAGCCAGACCAACCTGCTAGCCTTGAACGCCACTATCGAAGCGGCGCGGGCTGGCGAGGCAGGCAAAGGGTTTGCCGTCGTCGCTAACGAGGTCAAAAGTCTCGCCAACCAGACTGCACGGGCCACAGACGAAATCAGTCAGCAGATCACCTCTGTGCAGACCCAGACTCAGAACGTGGTTTCTGCTATTGGCCTTATCGTCAAACGTATTGAAGAAATCAGTCACATCTCGACCACTGTGGCTTCATCTGTGGAAGAGCAAGCAGCAGCGACAGCGGAAATTGCAGGCAACGTCCAACGTGCGTCTCAAGGAACAAGCCAAGTGTCCACAAATATTGCAGGCGTCAGTGATGCTGCCAGCATGACCGGGGCCGCATCGCAACAGGTCTTGTCATCAGCCCAATCCCTGTCCGGCGAAGCGGAACACCTAAGAGGCATAGTCACCACGTTTCTGCATGATGTGAGGGCTGCGTAACCCCCAAACTCATCGAACATCTTGACGCCGTATCCAAACAGACCGGTGTCGACGCAGGTCTGTCCATTGAATTAAAAAAACCCTTCCGGCGATTCGGAAGGGTTTTTGCTATCAGTGACTGCGGAGACTGGATTTGAACATGAGGGATGTCAGCTTTCGTAAGTTGCAATTGTACTCAGGAACGACTTACAGGGGTCAACTCCGGTCTGCGACTGCCAATACTGAATGTCCGCTCCGATGCCGAATTTTCCGCTAGACGCGCGGATTTGCAGCGAAGATGGATGAGGCTCAAATTTTTTAAGGTCAGTCCTCGCACCAACTCTGTTTGTGGCCGCCGTCATAGGGGTGGGCGAGACCGGTTTTGAGCAGCAGAGCGGACAAATCCTTGCCGCCTGCAGTAATCAGGCGGGCGACCACGCGCTTTCCATATTTG
This sequence comes from uncultured Rhodospirillaceae bacterium, assembly GCA_903924765.1. GTDB lineage: Bacteria > Pseudomonadota > Alphaproteobacteria > Rhodospirillales > Magnetospirillaceae > CAIYCT01. Next base: position 13,746 of record CAIYCT010000462.1, read on the forward strand.
TCGTAGGTCACATCCATCAGGGCCACTTCATCGCCTTCGGGCAGCTGAAGAGTGACGTAATCGGTGGCTTTGTGAGCCATTTCCCGCTCGTAATCACAATGGGAATGCATCTCGGCGGCATCGATGCCGTTCAGGCGGACGTTGGTTTCCACCTCCTGCCCCAGCCAGATGCGGGCGCGGACCCGGACGGTGTCGCCGTCGATCACCCGCAACACGCGGGCCGGGACCGGGCCGGGGATGGGATCGTCCACCGGTTCTCGCGCCAGAACGGGCGGACAAAGGATCAGGAACACAAGAAAAGCTCGATAAAGCATGGCCGTCGTCCGTATTCACGTTATGTTCTTATTCTTGTCGATTTCAGCCTGACTGTCAATATCTTTGCGATAAAATATTTCTATAAATTACACTCTTAAGGTGCGTATTTCGGTTCCCGCTTGTCTCTGCCCCTAGCCTAGGATAATCCTTGAGGTCCGTTCTGTTTCGAGGTGACCTTCCTTTGACCTTTCATCGCGGATATGCGGCCTTTGGCCATGACGTGATCATGGCGGCGCTGTCGTTTGTCATGGCGCTGTATCTGCGGCTGGGCGAAGAGTTGATGCCGGGATGGGATATCCAGCACCATGTGGTGGCGGCCTTGGGATTCGCCGTGATTGCCGGACTGGTCTTGTCATCGGGGCAGATGTACAAGGGCGTGTGGCGCTATGCCTCGGTCCGCGATCTGGTTTCGCTGGTCCGGGCGGTTACCATCAGCATCCTGGCATTCTATTTGATTTTGTTTTTGGCCACTCGTCTGTCGGATATGCCGCGAACGGTGCCGCTCATTCACTGGTTTGTGCTGGTGACGTTGTTGGGCGGGCCGCGCTTCATCTACCGGATTTTCAAGGATCATCGCCGCTCGTTGAAAGTGGCGGCGGAAGGCGCGTCGCGCATCCCGGTGCTGTTGGTGGGGGCGGGCGACGAGGCCGATCTGTTCATCCGCGCCATGCTGGCTCCCGACGCCCATTATCACACCGTGGGCATGATCACCGACAAGAACTCGCGGGTGGGGCGGCATATTCACGGCATCGACGTGCTGGGAACGTTGGACGAGTTGGAAACGGTGGTGTCCGGTCTTAAGGCCAAGGGCGCCGCGCCGCAGCGGCTGATCATCACCGATCATCGCTTGGACGGGGCGGTGGTGCGGCATTTGTTGGACGAGGCCGACCGGTTGGGTCTGGGCCTGGCGCGCATCCCGCGCTTGTCCGATCTTAAGGACGGGATTAGCGATTCTGTGGAAATCAAACCCATCGCGGTCGAGGATTTGCTGGGCCGTCCGCAGATGATTATGGACCGCGAGGCCATGGCGTCGATGATCCAGGGCCGCACGGTGCTGGTTACCGGGGCGGGCGGCTCCATCGGCTCCGAACTGGTGCGACAGGTGGCCGATCTGGGGCCGTCGTTGCTGGTGTTGTTCGAGTCGTGCGAATTCAATCTGTATGCCATCGACATGGAGATGTCCGAACGCTGGCCCCAAATGGCCCGTCTGGCGGTGTTGGGCGACGTGCGCGACCGGCTCCGGGTGGATGAGGTTCTGCGGCTTCACCGCCCTCAGGTGGTGTTCCACGCGGCGGCGCTGAAACATGTGCCCATGGTCGAGGCCAATCCCGAGGAGGGCATCCTGACCAACGCGGTGGGCACCCGCATCGTCGCCGAGACCTGTCTGGCGACGGGGGTCGAGGTGATGGTGCAAATCTCCACCGACAAGGCGGTCAATCCCACCAATGTCATGGGCGCGTCCAAGCGTCTGGCCGAGATGTTCACCCAGGCCTTGGATTTGGCTGGCGGCACTCGGTTCGTTACCGTGCGCTTCGGCAATGTGCTGGGTTCGACCGGATCGGTGGTGCCTTTGTTCCAGCGGCAATTGGCGGCGGGGGGGCCGTTGACCGTCACCCATCCCGACATGACCCGCTATTTCATGACCGTGCGCGAGGCGGTGGAATTGGTGCTGCAAGCCTTGGCGTGGGGCGTGGTCCATGGCTCAGATCGCGGCAAGATCATGGTGCTTGATATGGGCGAGCCGGTTAAGATTCTGCATTTGGCCCGGCAGATGATCCGGCTGGCGGGATTGGTTCCTGACCGCGACATCGCCATCTCGTTTACCGGCCTGAGACCGGGCGAGAAATTGTTCGAGGAAATTTTCCACGGCGCCGAGCCGCCCATCGCCACCGACAGCAAAGGGATTTTGCTGGCCGCTCCGCGCTTGGTGGATCGCGCTGAATTGTCCAGCGCCCTGGATGCCATCGAGGCAGCCGCCCGCTCACACGATGCGGTAACGGTGATGCGCATCCTTAAGGATCTGGTTCCCGAGTATCAATCGCCCGACCAACCGATATGTCCCGCTCCCTAGTAGCGCTGGCCCTGTCCATGCCGCCCCATGTGGCCGCGGATCGGGCGGTGAAATGGATCAGGCGGCGTGTGGGCGGAACCATGACCGGATGGTGGGCGCGCCGCCGGTGTTCATACCCTAAGACCCAGGCGCGACTGCTGACCGGATTGCGGTCCGTGCCACCTGTGGACGGCATCGATGATTTGCTCGATCATTGGCTAAACCGCCGCTTTAACCTGCTGGGCTCGGGCTGGGTCGAAGTGGGTTTCAAGGAGGGGTTGGGGGCGCTCATCACCCAAGCTTGGCCTGTGGATCGGCCGCGCGTGAGCGGTATTTTGGGATTGATCGATGACCCCGCGTATCGTCCCATCGATTGGCGTGTGGATTTCAAGTCAGGCTATCGTTGGGATGCAAGGGGGTGGGGGCCGTCCACGCCCTATGGACATCGACCCGGCGTGGATGTGAAAGTGCCGTGGGAGCTGTCGCGCATGGGGCATCTGCTGTCCATGGCGCAAGCCTATGGGGCCAGCAAGGATCGCCGTCTGGCCCAGGACATCCGCAACCAGATTTTGGACTTCGCCGCCGCCAATCCGCCCGGTTGGGGGGTGAATTGGGCCTGCGCCATGGACGTGGCCATCCGCATCGCCACCATCCTGACCGCCTATGACGGATTGGTCAGCGCCGGATGGACCGCCGATCCGCCGTTTCAGGCAGAGATTGCGGCCTTGACCCTGGCCCATGGCCGGTTCATTCGCGCCCATCTGGAAGGCGGCGGCAATCACTTGCTGGCGGATTTGTGCGGGTTGATTCTTGCCGGGTCCTATTTGTGCGATCTGCCCGAGGCGGCGGATTGGATCCGGTTCGCAGTGCCCGAGCTGGAGCGGCAAATCCTGGTCCAGTTCCAGCCCGACGGGTCCAATTACGAAGCCTCGACCGCCTATCACCGCCTATCGCTGGAGATGGTGCAGAAATCCCTGATGTTCGAGCCATCGCCCCAGGTGACGGATCGTTTGCGTCGGGCCATTCAGTTTGCGCGGGATTGCGCCATGCCGTCGGGGCGAACGGTGCAAATCGGCGACAACGATTCCGGTCGCTACCTTAATTTCGATCCCCACGCGGCTGAGTTGGATTTTTCCCATTTGTGGCGGGACGAGGGACCGTCGGACCAGGTTTACAACGACGTTCCGATGCAGCCGGAGTCGGCGGGACCGGCGGCGCGTCTTGTCCGGCTGAAGGTTACGCTGCCCGACGCCAGCGCGATTGCGGGATTGCGCCGCTTCGCCTATCCCGATTTCGGATTGTATGGATGGAAAAATCAGCGCTGTTTTCTGTCGTTGCGGTGCGGCTCTGTCGGTCAATTGGGCCGGGGCGGCCACGCCCATAACGACCAGTTGGCGGTAGAGCTGGAAGTTGACGGCGTGCCCTGGGCGCAAGATCCCGGCAGCTATACTTATACGGCGAACCTGATGGAGCGGAACCGCTATCGCTCGGTGTTGGCCCATTTCACTCCCCGCGACGGCGACCGCGAACCGGCTCGGTTCATGGCGCCGTTTCAGCTGGAGGACCGCGCCAAGGCGGCGATGACCGCGTTCGATGCGACCCGGATGGCCGGACTGCATCGGGGCTTTGGCGCAGCGGTGATGCGCTCGGTGACCCTGGCCGAGGACGGTTTTGTGATCGAGGATTGGCATGGCGGGTCCTATGCCGATTCTGATACCGTGATCGTCAACCATGAAATTTGCGATCCAAGCAGCCTTCGTCGATCGTGGGGGCTGGATATTGCCTTCTCTCCAGGCTATGGACTGCGACAGCTTCAGACTTAAACTTTAGAAAGGTGCCCTCATGTCCGATCTGATGCCCATCCGCCGCGCGTTGTTCAGCGTTTCCGACAAGAATGGCTTGGTGGAGTTCGCCAAATTTCTGGCCGACCGCAAGGTCGAACTGCTGTCCACCGGCGGTACCGCCAAGGCCTTGAGGGATGCTGGCCTCCCGGTGATCGAGGTGTCGGATTTCACTGGCTTTCCGGAAATGCTGGACGGACGGGTCAA
>CAIYCT010000463.1 GCA_903924765.1 uncultured Rhodospirillaceae bacterium
GACATTGGGTCAACCCTCCTGGATGGTTGACCCCTATAGATTCACATAAAAGACGCGGGGGGAATCGTCTTTTTTCAGAACGCTAATTTGCTTATGAAATTAGCGTTGAACAGCCCTGCCACAGCAAAATATGGGCGTCGTTGCTTTGGACAAAGTGAAATTACTTTTGTTGGCTGATCAAATTGCGCGCCTGCTTTTCATCTTCAAGAGAACCGATTGCAGCCATTGCATCTGCATAGGCTGTTAAAGCGTCGTTGTCTGTAACCTTGTCGAGATCCACGCCTTGTTTTCGTAATTTTAACGCCATGTCAGGGTTGGATTGCGAGAGAATGGCAACAACGAACAGAACGGCATTGTTATAAATGGGGGTAGAACGCAACTGACGAAGTCGTTCCAAAGCCTCTTCTCGGCGGCCCGCAAAATAGAGTCTCTTGGCCACGGAGTATGAGGTCGCTGATATGGTCTCGGGGTCGATTGCGGGTTCGACAGGTGCTATGAGGTCGTACAATGCAACCTGACAGGCAACAACGCCATAACCGTCAATTCCCGCCAAAGATTTGTCTTGAATTTGGCGCATGGTCGCTGAGGAACTTGTGTGCCGTAATATTTCTTCCGCAATCATCTGGTCGCCGATTTTACGGGTAACACGCTCAACAAATTGCGTTGACTCGGGACGACTCAACGCGGCGTGGCAGAACATCTTTCCGCCATTGGGATTATCTCTAAATGTCACAGCTGCATAACGAGTGACGCCGTCGTCTGCCACTATTTCAGCGCGGAATTCGCTAATTGAAGTTGGTTTAGATCTTGAGAATATTGCCGCTAGATTCGGATCTTTTTGGATGGCCCGGTCTAGTGACAACTCCGCATCATTCGACGCGTAAGCCGACTGGACCACGAGTGCAAGTGCCGTGGCCCAGAATAAGCAGAATAGAAGACGGCTCACATTGGTTCTTTCAGAAGTCTTTTTTGGGTGCGACTTGACCTGAAGGCCCCTGTGGATTGGGAGCTTGATTATTTATGCCGCCATCTTTTTGGAGCGTATGACCGGGCGGCGTTGCAGCTGATGAGCCGCCGCCATTCATGCTATCCAGTCGCCCCCCTGCAGCACGATTCTCAGCTCCAGCTTGAGTAGCCGCAGCTGTCTGGGAGGCCATGTAAACCGCTATACAAAACTCCCAATACCCGTCTTCAGAAGTAAAGTTTTTTAACTGGACTCCCGGCGGTATGTTACCTTGGGTTACTGTTTGATAGTCATTGCCGTGTTGCATGGTGTTCAGGAATGTGTCCTTGGTCTTATCAAATACCAGAGGATCTTTTGGTTTCCCATTATCGTCCGTTTGATTGGCAAACTGTTCCGATGAACTCATTTGTTTTTCATCAAATCCTCCCGACCAGTACAATTTGTCGCCTTGCAGAAATGACACAAGTGCATTTCGGGCACGAGTTCTGGCTTGGTCGGAAGCCGCCTTTTTCAATTCCCGGGCCGCTTCTGGATTAGAGTTCTGACGGACAATGGCGCTTCCAAAACCAATGATGATGTCTTCATTGGTTCGGGGGTTGACGATCATTTTTGCACCCATCGGAGGTGTAGCAAATGAACTTATCTCCGTAGCAATGTCTTTAAAAGCAGCCTGGGGATCGTCGGTGACAATTTCTGCCCCACCAATTCGGCTCACGGTGCCCCGAGTTTTCGTACTTGATGCTATAACCATTGAAACAGAATGGTCTTTGACGTTGTCATTGACACTATAAACAATATAGGCAGCCAACATACCTTCGACAGATTCTCCACATTTTTCGCTGGTCGAACTGGAGGAATTGGCGATGCCTTCCTTTCCTGTATCGATTGTCATCAAGTTTGTCTTTACTGCGGACTCGCAGCTATTTTTTATTCCATTCATATGTGCGACCAGCTCTTTTCGAGCTTCCGTGAACGCTTTCATGTATGCGCCGCGTTTATCTAGATTGGTCGCATTGATGTTGTCATAGGTATGATAGTTGGCCGTCGCTGCGGATAGAATACCCATTCCGGTTGATGTTGCGACAACCTTCACGCCATCACTTCCTTCGTCCATCAATTGTTTAAAGGCGGATGCCATTCCAGCTTGCATATTGGGTGCGGATATTACATCGCCCTTCTTTTCGACCGGCGCACTTGGTACTGTGGAACCACCCTGTGTCGGAGGAAGAAAATCATTGAGATCGAGATTCGGTGCAGCCGAGACATTTGAAGTCGTTAGAATGGTCGCAGCGACGAGATAATGTTTCAACGATGGGCGCATGTGTTCCTCCAATGGAGCGTTAAAATTTTTTCACGTTACCAGTCTTTTTCGGCTTTTTTCTCAATGCCCGGCTCTTGAGAAGCCTTTTTTTGTGAAGGCGTATTCGCTGCCGTCGCTCCCGTTTGGCTCCTCGGAGAAGCATCTGAAGCCAAACGAGCGATAAACGTTCCAGGACCGAATTCTTTCGCCAGATCTATTTGAGCCTTCAATATCTTTGCCTTTGCGACTTTTGCTTGGACGTCGACTATTTCTATAGTCCCAATTTCGCTCTCTTCGCGGCCCAAGCTTTCTTTGGTGTAAGAGTCGATTATCTGTTTTCCATAGCGGATCAATTTATATCTCTGACCGATTTTTATGCTTTTTCCGCCTTGTCCCAAATACAACATTTCACCATCGATGCTTTCGACCATCATTGGGAATATGGCGTCCAATATCTGGCGGGAGATTTCATCAGCAGCCTTCGCGGCCAC
>CAIYCT010000464.1 GCA_903924765.1 uncultured Rhodospirillaceae bacterium
CAGATCAAGGCTTTCATCCAATAACGGAGGTTTTTGTTATGGCTAATACTCAATTCATCAAACTATTCCTGGGCGTTCTCGTCGCCGGAACGGTTGGATGTACGTCCTTGCAAGCCTGCCAAACGGCGCAATGCTCCGCCGATGAACAAATCACAGCTGCGGTCCACCAACGCATCGAGCATTCTCCCACGTCGTTCGGACTGATCCATGTCAGCACCGAGAATGGAATCGTCTACCTGCATGGTGGAGTCAGCACCTCTGTTGAAGCCGCCGCCATTGAGGAATTGGCTCATGTCCCTGGAGCCAAGGATGTCGTCAACGACCTGAACCTCAGCCCCTAACGCTCTGTACCGGGCCAGCCGAAGCAAGGCCGGTTTCACGTAGCGGCAACAAGCTCAAACAACACTACCAGCTGCCCACAGTAATTGTGCGGCAGCTGATTTATTTTAACCACATCATTAATAAATTTAAAGTTATGAACTAAAATTTATATGTATTTAAATATATAAACTATAATTTATAGTAATCTGCTTGTAACATATACATGATATTTGATGCAGAAATAGCACACACTTCCTTAGGTATTCGCTTTACACATAGATTTATATTTAACTGACGCCCTCAGTGAGCTAAAAGCCGGTCTCATTAGTTTTGATCCTAACTTTTCCCCGGAGGTCGTAAATGAGTCTTCACTTCTTCAGCGTGCGTAAGGCCTGCCTCGGCAGCACGTGCCTGGCTGTCGCATTCACCGCAGCCTTGGTCTGCGCCCCAGGCCTAGCCAACGCCGAGGATTCGCAAATCCAGCTGCTTCAAGGGCAAATCGATAATTTGCAAAAGCAAATCACCGCCATGAAGGCGCAACCCGTCGCCGCGCCCATGAGCATGCCGTCGGTGTTGGCTCCCGATGGAACCTTGACCTGGTACGGCATTACTCTATACGGCACGTTGGACGTGGGCGTTTCCGGCCAGACACATGGCTCGAACTATAACGCCGATTTCGTTACCGGCGTTGGCGAAATGCTGCAAAAGAATGGTGGCGGCACCAAGTGGGGCGTAACACCCGCCGGCATGGAGCAGAACAAGATTGGCATCAAGGGCAGCGAAGAAGTCTATGAAGACATCAGCGCGGTGTTCAAACTGGAAACTGGCTTCAACCCGGTGTCCGGCGTTTTGTCCAGTTCGCAGAAAGCCCAAATCGATAATATCGGCAACTCCGTTCTTGCCAACACCAGCACCAACGGCGATTCCAGCCGCGCCGGTCAACCCTTCGAAGGCGCGGCCTTTGCCGGTCTGAGCAGCCCCACTTACGGCACACTGACCTTCGGTCGCCACACCACGCCATTGGCCGACAACGTCACCGCTTACGATCCCCAAGGATCTTCCTACGCGTTCTCGCCCATCGAATGGTCGGGTCAGATTGCTGGCGCGGGCGATACCGAAAACGCTCGCCTTGATGATTCGATCAAGTACAACGTTAAATACGGCCCGGCACGTTTCATGGGCATTTATCAATTTGCGAACAACACCAATCCCGCAGGTGGTGACGAAGGCTATCAGGCCGATATCGGCTTCGATTACGCCAGATTGTCTATGGACGCCCTGTATTCCAAGAAGCGTGACGCCATCAACACCTCGGTCAGTACCGTGGCGAATACGTTGAACGCCACTGTGTCCGACAACGAAGCATTCGCGGTGTTTGCCAAATACGACTTGGCCCCAGTCAAGTTGCTGGGCGGTTACGAACACATCACCTATCGCAACCCCAAGACGGCGTTGTCGAACTATGCGGAATCATTGTCTGGTTACGCTTTCAACACGCTGACCCAAAACGCCTATAACGTTAATGAGAGATTCCATGCGATGTGGATCGGCGCGCAGTACGCAATGACCCCCAAGCTGACTCTCAGCATCGCTTATTACCGCTACATGCAGGACAATTATTCCGGCATGGGCAGCAACGCGGCCTGTATGGCGGCGGGAAACAAGCGGTGCGATGGCTCCGAAAACTTCGGGTCCCTCTCGGCGGATTATAAGCTGACCAAGCGCTTCGACGCCTATGCAGGCTTTATGTATACCCGCGTCGTCGATGGCATGTATGTTGGCAACGGCTATCTGCACAGCAACAACTTTTCGCCGGCCACCGGTCTGCGCTTCAAATTTTAGTTCTGTAAGGGCTTGCTAATAGTATCTGACGCCCCATTTCTCAACCAAGAAATGTGGCGTTTTCTTGTGACAATTTTATAACGGAGTCTTTACCCCTATGACAGCGCATTTAGTTGAATGACCGATCCAGCATTGGCTATTATGACAGAAGCAAGAGTGGCATGAGAAGAAAATGATCCGAAAAGACGAAGCGCCGTTTGCCCCTACAGTCAGCACACCCTATGTTAAGGCGTCTAAAATTCGCGCCCACATTCTGACGATTGAGGATGATCCCGAGACCGCCCATGACATCGTGAGCGAGTTCGAGGCGTTGGGATACGCTATCGACCATTTCAGCACCGGGCTAGAAGGATTGGCCTCTGCCCGACTAACCCCGTATGATTTGATCATCATCGACCGAGTGTTGCCCGATGGCGATGGGCTGGACATTGTAAGCACCCTTCGCGGCGAGAATATTGGCGCGCCGGTTTTGTTGCTCAGCGGACTTTCCGACGTGAACGACCGCATCCGCGGCCTTAAAGTCGGCGGCGACGATTATATGTGCAAGCCTTTCGCGCTTTCGGAATTGTCCGTGCGGGTGGAAGCTCTGCTGCGCCGCCCCTCTCTGGTGGCCGGGACGCATTTGCAATTGGGCGACTTGACTTTGGACTTGATTGGTCGCGAAGCCCGTCGCGGCGCTCGGCGCATTGAACTGCTGAACCAAGAATACAAACTGCTGGAATATATGATGCGCCGACCCGGACGGGTATTGAGTCGGGAAATGTTGCTGGCCGATATCTGGCACTACCGCTTTCAGACCAAAAGCAATTTGGTCGATGTTCATATCGGCAGGTTGCGCCGAAAAGTTGACACCGGCAACGATGTTCCGCTCATTCACACCATCAATGGCGTCGGCTTTATGCTATGTCCTCAGACGTGAGTGCCGTAGACAATTCCATATCTCCCATTCCATCGCTTATCCGTTCATCGACATTCAAGCTTACGGCAGCGCTTACCATGCTGTTTACCGGCTCGACGCTGTTGTTGTTCGCCTTCATCTATTGGCAGACGATTTCAGCCGAGACGCTTCGCATCGAACGCGAGCTGACCAGCCGATTGTTGCTGATGCCAAAGGAGGACGATGCCGCTTTGGCCGAAGCCATTGAAATGCGTCTCATCACGCCCGGCCACAGATTGAATTATGCAGGGCTGTTTTCCCCGACGGGACAACCTCTGATGGGCAACATCTACACTCTACCGAAATTTCCGCATCTGAACCCAAAAGACGGATCGCCCAACGTGATCCACAAAATAGACATGCAGATTGAAAATGAGCAGGTGATGATGGTCGGCGAAGTCTTGAAGGATCGCCGCATCCTGGTCATAGGCCGCAGCGCCGACAGCGTGGATACCTTTGGCAGCGTATTGATCGAAGCCATGGAGAGGGGAATCATTCCGGCAGTCTTCTTGTCCCTGATCATGGGGCTGATCACCACCGCGCAGTCTCATGCCCGGATCAAGATCGTTTCCCGCTCCATCGAAAAAATCATGCAGGGAGAACTGCATGTGCGCCTACCGACACGCAATGACGGCGTCGAAATCGATCATCTTGCCAGCAGCGTCAATACAATGCTGGATGAAATCGAGCTTTTGATGGAAGACGCCAAGAGCACCGGCGGCAACATCGCTCATGATATTCGCGCGCCCTTAACCTGGGTGAGAACCCGGTTAGAACGCGCCTGCCGCACCTCTCAATCGCACCAAGAATTGATGACCTTGGTCGAACAAGGCATTTCCGGCCTAGATCACGCATTGCGCATCGTCTCGGCCTTGTTGCGCATCGGTCAGCTTGAAAACCGCCAAATGCGCTCCAGCTTTACCCAGCTCGATCTGGGGACCATCATCCGGGAAGTGGGAGAGATGTTCGAACCGTTGGCCGAGGAGAAGAACATCGCTTTCACCGTTCAAATTAATGTGGCAAAGCGGGTGTCCGGCGACGGGGAGTTGATTAGCGAAGCCATTGTGAACCTGGTCGACAACGCCCTTAAATTTACCCCCGAGGGTGGCAAAGTTCGTGTGGAAGCGACCGAAATGGAGGGGATTCCCGTCATTCGCGTCATCGACAACGGACCAGGAATCCATCCGGACGAATATGATCTGGTGCGGAACCGCTTTTATCGCTCTAACCATAACCGCCATGAAAAAGGCAATGGCTTGGGTCTGAACATCGTTCGAGCCATCGCCCAGTTGCACGGATTTAAGGTCACGGTTCAGAACCTCAATCCCGGCTGCATGTTCGAGCTGAGCTGCTTTACAAATCAACACTGAAGGCAAGGCCCTTGGCAAAATATCTAGCTGAGCTGCTGCCGGTTCCAAAAACATCTTATCTCGATGTCCACGGAACCGGCAGCAGCTCAAATAGCGCGGAGTGGGGAATAATCCTCCGCTCCGCGCTTCGTCAGTTTTAAACGGCAGCTAGGGCCGCATTTAGCGTTGCGCTAGGGCGCATTGCCTTGGAGGTTTTCTCGAAGTCAGGATGATAATAGCCGCCCATATCCACCGGCTTACCTTGCGCGGCAATCAGTTCGGCATTGATCTTGGCTTCATTCTCGGCAAGCGTCTTTGCAAGAGTGGTGAACCGAGCTTGAATTTCCTTGTCCTTGGTCTGTTCTGCCAAAGCCTGCGCCCAGTACATTGCCAAGTAGAAATGGCTGCCGCGGTTGTCCAACTCACCAACTTTGCGGGCTGGAGAACGGTTGTTCGCCAGAATTTTACCATTGGCTATGTCGAGCGTGTCGGCCAACACCTGCGCCTTGGGATTATTGAAGGTCTGCGCCAAATGTTCCAACGACACGCCTAGGGCGAGGAACTCGCCCAGCGAATCCCAGCGCAGGTAGCCTTCCTCCTGGAACTGCTGGACGTGCTTGGGAGCCGAACCACCCGCGCCTGTCTCAAATAGGCCACCGCCAGCCATCAACGGAACGATCGACAACATCTTGGCGCTGGTGCCCAGTTCGAGAATTGGGAACAGGTCGGTCAGATAGTCGCGCAGCACGTTGCCGGTTACCGAAATTGTATCCTTGCCTTGGCGGACCCGCTCCATTGAGACGCGGGTGGCATCCTCCGGCGTCATGATGCTGATGTCGAGGCCCTTGGTGTCATGATCCTTCAGGTAGCGCTCGACCTTCGCAATGATCTGGGCGTCATGGCCGCGGTTCTTGTCCAGCCAGAAGATGGCGGGGGCGCCGGTGGCCCGAGCGCGGCTGACGGCCAGCTTGACCCAATCTTGGATCGGAGCGTCTTTCGCTTGGCACATGCGGAAGATGTCGCCGCTTTCGACCGCCTGTTCCAGCAAAACCTTACCAGCCGCATCGACGATACGAACAGCGCCGTCGCCGGCGATTTCAAAAGTCTTGTCGTGCGAGCCGTATTCCTCGGCTTGTTGGGCCATCAGACCGACATTGGGAACGCTGCCCATAGTGCGCGGATCAACGGCTCCGTTCTTGCGGCAATCATCGATGACCACCTGATAGACGCCGGCATAGCAGCGGTCAGGGATCAACGCCTTGGTGTCGTGCAGTTTGCCGTCGGTGCCCCACATCCGACCGGAATCGCGGATCATGGCGGGCATGGAGGCGTCGACGATGACGTCGCTGGGCACATGCAGGTTGGTGATGCCCTTGTCGGAATTGACCATGGCCA
>CAIYCT010000465.1 GCA_903924765.1 uncultured Rhodospirillaceae bacterium
GAACCCACCAATCCCGCCAAGCTGGGCGAGATGATGAAAATCGGGCGGCGCGGCAGCCTAAATGTGACGCTGACCGTTTATGGAACCCAAGGCCACGTGGCCTATCCCCATTTGGCCGACAATCCCATTCCCCGCTTGCTGGCGGCACTGAATGAACTGACCGCCAAGCCGCTGGATCAAGGCTCGGCCCATTTTCAGCCCTCCAATTTGGAAATCACCAGCATCGACGTGGGCAATCCCACCACGAACGTCATTCCGCCCCAGGCCCAGGCCCGCTTTAACATCCGATTCAATGATCTGCATTCCAGCGCTTCATTGCTGGAATGGATCAACAGCGTTTGCAAAAGAATAGGCGGCGATCTTAAAATTGAGTCCGAGATTTCCGGCGAAAGCTTCATCACCCAGCCCGGCCCGCTATCCGACGCCTTAGGCGACGCGATCCAACAGATCACTGGTGTTCGTCCCGAGCTTTCGACCACTGGCGGCACCTCGGACGCCCGTTTCATCTCGCGTTTTTGCCCGGTGATTGAATTCGGACTGGTCACCACCACCATGCATAAATCGGACGAGCACGTGATGGTCGCCGACATGGAAGGCCTGACCAAAATCTATCAGGCGGCGTTGGAAAACCTGTTAAAGATTTAGAGTAAAGTGCGGTTCATCCATCCTCGAGATGAAACAAGCCGCCCAGACCCGCTAGACTGGCTATCAGGGCCGGAGCCCACGCCGCCAGGAATTGCGGGATGCTTTGCGACAACCCCAGGGCGTAAACCACCTTGGAAACGAAATACAGCACGAAACCGGTGGCTACGCCAGCGACCACCCGGCGCATCAAGCCGCCGGACCGTGTGTTGGGTTGTAACGAGAACAACGCGGCGATCAGCACCATGGCGCAATACAGTATGGGCGACGAAATGAGCGATTGCAGATACATGCGATGCTTCGGAGCGGAAAAACCGGCCTTTTCGAAAAACCGAATAAATCCAGGCAATTGCCAAAAAGACAAGGTTTCGGGCGAGGCGAAGTTGTCCTTAACCCGTTCCAAGGTCAGCGCCGTCTGCATCCACAAAACGTCGTCGAATTTGGAGACCATACCCGCCTTCATGGTCCAAACGTTATTCAGCACGAAATGGCCCTGTTCCAAGCTGGCGCTCTCGGCCAACAGCCGGTAGGCGAAATGATCGGGCTGGTCATAGACGAAGACGTGGACGTCCTTCAATTCCAGCTTCAGGCCGTCCTGGTTCACTTGGTCGGAATGCACCACCACTTGGCCGCCGTCATCCAACCCTTCGCGCAGCCACAGTCCCATTTCCGAAACATCCAGCACCGCGCCGCGATTGGTCAGCACCTCGTCTTGTAGACGTTCGTAGCGGGCGTACATGGCCGCGCCGATGGGGTTGATCACTGTGATCTCCAAAACCCCAAAGGCCATGACCGTTCCCAAAATCGGCACCAGGAATTCCCAAGCGGAAATTCCCGCCGCTCGGGCCACCACCAATTCATTGGTCCGGGTCAGCCGCCAGAACGCCACCATCGCCCCAATCATCACCGCGAACGGCATGATCATATGGGCCATATGCGGCAGTTTCAGCAGCGCCAGTGTCAGCACTGCCAACCCGCTGGCTTGTAGGTGACCGGCAGCGCGGCGAGTCAGCTCGATGATATCGAACAGCAAAATCATCCCTACCACCGCCGACAAGACCATGACGAAGGAAACCAGATATTGCTTGGCGATATAGACGGAAAGGATTCGAGAAAGGCGCAAATGGAACCATCGCAAAAATTTCAAGGATCGGAGTATAGTTCGAGAAAGCTCGCCAGAGGAATGAAACTTATGGTTCGATTGACAAAAATTTACACCCGCACCGGCGACAATGGCACCACCGCCCTAGGCGATGGCGCGCGCGTGGCCAAGCATGCGCTTCGGGTCGAAGCCTATGGAACCGTCGATGAAGCCAATGCCATCATCGGTGTCGCCCGTCTTCACACGGATCAGAACGCCGACGTCCTGTTGGCCCGCGTTCAAAACGATCTGTTCGATTTGGGCGCCGATCTGTGCGTCCCCATTGCCCCGAACGAGTCCCCCGGCAGCGCACTCAGAATCGTTGCCGCTCAGGTGGATCGTTTGGAACGCGAAATCGATTTCATGAATCAGTCATTGTCGCCCTTGACCTCGTTCATTTTGCCGGGCGGAACCGCCGCCTCGGCCTACCTGCATGTGGCTCGCACCATCACCCGCCGCGCGGAACGCTTGGTTTCCGCCTTGTCCGAAAGCGAATCCATCAACGCCAGCGCGCTGACCTATCTAAACCGCTTGTCGGACCATCTTTTCGTTCTGGCCCGATTCGTCAACAATGGCGGCAAAGACGACGTTCTTTGGACTCCGGGGTCCAACCGGCAAGATTGACAAGGCTGGGGTCCCCAGCCTATTTTGCGCTGCAACAGCTAAATATGAACAAATCCTAAAAGGCCAAAATGAAAATACTGGTGGGAGTGAAGCGGGTTGTTGACTACAACGTCAAAATCCGCGTCAAAGCAGACAACACCGGCGTTGAAACCGCCAACGTCAAATTTTCCATGAATCCGTTCGACGAGATCGCCGTCGAGGAAGCCGTACGGCTTAAGGAAGCTGGAAAAGTTAGTGAGATCATCGCCGTATCCTTGGGTATTGCCCAGTCGCAAGACACCATCCGCACCGCCCTGGCCATGGGTGCTGATCGCGGAATTTTGGTTCAGACCGACGTTGACTTGCAACCCTTGGCTGTGGCTAAACTGCTGAAGGCCATAATCGATAAGGAGGCCCCGTCGCTGGTGCTGCTGGGTAAGCAAGCCATCGACGACGATTCCAATCAAACCGGTCAGATGCTGGCCGCGTTGCTGGATTGGCCGCAAGGCACTTTCGCCTCGAAGATCACAGTGACCGGCGACGGCATTGAGGTCATCCGCGAAGTGGATGGAGGTCTTGAGACCGTCGCTTTGACCCTGCCCGCCTTGGTCACTACCGACTTGCGGCTGAACGAACCCCGTTACGCCAGCCTTCCCAACATCATGAAGGCCAAGAAGAAACAACTGGACGTGATCACCCCCGCCGATCTGGGCGTGGATGTAACGCCCCGCTTGACCACCCTTAAAGTCGAAGAGCCGCCCAAGCGCAAAGCGGGCATTAAGGTCGCCGACGTGGCCGAGCTGGTCAACCGTCTGAGAAATGAAGCAAAGGTGATCCCATGAGTCTTCTGGTTATTGCCGAAGTCAATGGCGGCGCGCTCAAGTCCGCCACTTTGAACACCGTCGCCGCCGCCCAAGCCATCGCCCAGACCACGGGGACTGACATCCACATCTTGGTCGCCGACGAAAACGCTGGCTCAATCGCCGCCGCCGCGCAAGCCATACCCGGCATCGCCAAGGTCCTGGTGGCGGACAGCGCCGCCTTCGCCCACGGTTTGGCCGAACCGGTTGCCGCCTTGGTGGTCTCGCTGGCGGGCGGTTACAGCCATATTCTAGCTCCCTCCACCACGTTCGGTAAAAACATTCTGCCCCGCGTCGCCGCTCTGCTGGACGTGGCCCAGATTTCCGACATCGTCAAAGTCATTGCGCCAGACACCTTCGTGCGCCCGATCTATGCGGGCAACGCCTTGGCCACAGTGCAATCCGCCGACTCGGTCAAGGTCATCACCGTGCGCGGCACAGGTTTCGACGCTGTCCCCGCAGACGGCGGTTCGGCTGCTGTCGAAACGGTCGCTATCCCAGCTTTGCCGACCAAGTCCAAGTTTGTGTCGCAGCAATTGGCCAAGTCCGAACGGCCCGAATTGACCGCCGCCAAGATCATCATCTCAGGCGGGCGCGGCATGGGGTCGGGAGAAAACTTCCACTTGATCGAAACAGTTGCCGACAAATTGGGCGCCGCCGTGGGCGCTTCGCGCGCTGCCGTGGATTCCGGTTTCGTCTCCAACGATCTGCAAGTGGGGCAAACCGGCAAGATCGTCGCGCCCAACCTGTATGTGGCGGTGGGTATTTCCGGCGCCATTCAACATCTGGCCGGCATGAGTGGCTCGAAGGTCATCGTCGCCATCAATAAAGACGAAGAAGCCCCCATCTTCCAAGTGGCCGATTACGGCTTGGTGGGAGACCTTTTTCAAGTTTTACCGCAATTGTCTCAGGAGTTGGACAAACATTAAGCCTATCCCTTCCCTTATAACTGGAGCAGAGCCATGATTCAGAAAATTGGAGTAGTCGGTGCAGGTCAAATGGGCAATGGCATCGCCCATGTGTGCGCTATCTCGGGACATGACGTGGTTCTTCTTGACGTGGATTCTGCCCGCGTGGAAGCCGGTCTGGCCAACATCAACAAGAATTTGACACGCCAAGTCTCCAAAGGGAAATTGAGCGAAGCGGATAAAAACGCGGCTTTGGCTCGCATCACTCTCACCACCGATTACGCCGCGTTCAAAGACCGGGATCTGGCCATCGAATCCGCCACGGAAAACGAGCAGATCAAGCGCAAGATCTTTACGGAACTGTGCGCCAACATGCCCGCCGATTCCTTGATCGCCTCCAATACCTCGTCCTTGTCCATCACCCGTTTGGGCGCGGCCACCGATCGTCCCGGCAAATTCATCGGCATGCATTTCATGAATCCGGTGCCGGTGATGCAATTGGTCGAGATCATCCGCGGCATCGCCACCTCGGAAGAGACTTATGACTCCGTCCGCGCCCTGGTCCTGAAGATGATCAAAATCCCGGTGACTGCCGAAGATTTCCCCGCCTTCATCGTCAATCGCATTTTGCTACCCATGATCAATGAAGCGGTTTACACCTTGTATGAAGGCGTCGGTTCGGTCGAATCCATCGACACGGGCATGAAGCTGGGCGCCAACCATCCCATGGGTCCGCTGGAACTGGCCGACTTCATCGGCTTGGACACCTGTTTGGCCATTATGCACGTTCTGTATGACGGCCTGTCGGACAGCAAATATCGCCCCTGTCCGCTGTTGGTTAAATATGTCGAGGCCGGATGGCTGGGTCGCAAGACAGGACGTGGTTTCTACGATTACACCGGTGAGAAGCCGGTTCCCACCCGTTAAAAAAAGTTCGGGATAAATCTGTGGATAAATTTGTGGACGATTCCGCACCTGGGGCGCGGAATCCAAAACAAAACAAGAACAATTCTTGACGATATCGGGGAACTTGCCATAAGCTTGTTCCCCGTTTCTTTTCCTTGAAAAAGATGAGAACTAAGCATTTCGTATAGCCGGAGTCCGTTATGACCCAAATGGCCGCCATCTCTCAGCAAATTTGGGATATGAAATATCGGCTTAAATCCCAAGACGGCTCGCCTGTGGACAAAACCGTCGAGGACAGCTGGCGGCGGGTGGCTAAAGCCTTGGCCGCGCCCGAGAAAAACCCGGCGGATTGGGAACGCCGCTTTTTCGAAATCCTGCAAGATTTCCGCTTTTTGCCTGCAGGCCGCATCCTGTCCGGATCGGGAACCGAGCGCCGCGTCACCTTGTTCAATTGCTTTGTCATGGGCGATATCGCCGACGACATGGCAGGCATCTTTGAAAGCTTGAAGGAAGCCGCCTTGACCATGCAGCAAGGCGGCGGCATCGGCTACGACTTCTCGTCGCTGCGGCCCAAAGGATCGCCGGTCAAAGGCGTGGGAGCCGACGCCTCGGGGCCGTTATCGTTCATGGATGTATGGGACGCCATGTGCCGCACCATCATGAGCGCTGGATCGCGCCGAGGCGCCATGATGGCGACCATGCGCTGCGACCATCCCGACATCGAAGCCTTCATCGAGGCCAAGCAGGAAGCCGGACGGTTGCGCATGTTCAACCTGTCGGTGCTGGTTACCGACGCCTTCATGGAGGCGGTTCGCACCGACCAAACATGGGAGCTGACCTTCAAGGGAACTTTCTACCGCAGTCTGCCCGCTCGGGCGCTGTGGGACAAGATCATGCGGGCAACCTACGCCTTTGCCGAACCGGGCGTGATCTTCATCGACCGCATCAATCGCCGCAATAATTTATGGTATGCCGAGACCATTCACGCCACCAACCCCTGCGGCGAGCAGCCCTTACCGCCTTATGGCGTCTGCCTATTGGGCTCGGTCAATCTGGCACGATTGGTGCAGCATCCGTTCGAGAAGTCCGCCCATCTGGATCTGGACGCCCTTAAGGACATCGTCCGGGTAGCAATTCGCATGATGGACAACGTCATCGACATCTCGCGCTATCCTCTGTCGGCGCACGAACACGAAGCCAAAACCAAGCGCCGCATTGGCCTAGGCGTCACCGGACTGGCCGACGCCTTGGTGCAATGCCGGGCGCGTTATGGCTCCAAGGATTCCATTAAGTTGGTGGAACACTGGATGGCGACAATCCGTGACGAGGCTTATTTGGCCTCGACCGAACTGGCCCAGGAAAAGGGTGCGTTTCCGCTCTACGAGGCGGACAAGTATCTGGACGGCGAAAGCATCAAGGAACTGCCCGACACGGTGCGCAAGGCCATCGCCAAATCGGGCATCCGCAATGCCCTGCTAACCTCCATCGCCCCCACCGGCACCATCTCCCTGTTCGCCGACAACGTCTCGTCGGGGTTGGAGCCGGTGTTCAGCTTTCAATATACCCGCACCGTGTTGCAACCCGACGGCTCGCGCCGCGAGGAAGAGGTCAGCGACTACGCCTATCGCCTGTTCCGCCGCTTGAAGGGCGAGGACGTCGCGCTCCCCGACTATTTCGTTGACGCCCAAGGCCTGTCGCCTGCCGATCATCTAGTGATGCAGTCCACCGTGCAAAAGTTCATCGATTCGTCCATCTCCAAGACCATCAATCTGCCAGAAAGCATTCCCTTCGACGCCTTCAAGGATATCTACACCCAGGCCTACGATCTCGGCTGCAAGGGCTGCACCACCTACCGCCCTAATGACGTCACCGGCTCGGTGCTGTCGGTCAAGAAGGCCGAGGACGATCAGGGAGCGGACACCAATCCCGAGGATCACCTGGAAGCGGGCGCCATCATCCACCTGACCCGCCCCTTGGATCGGCCCGAGGCGCTGCCCGGCGCCACCTACAAGGTGCGCTGGCCAGACAGCGACCACGCCATGTACATCACCTTGAACGACATCATCCAAGATGGACGCCGCCGTCCGTTCGAGGTCTTCATTAATTCCAAGAACATGGAGCATTACGCCTGGACCGTGGCCTTGACCCGCATGATCTCGGCGGTGTTCCGGCGCGGCGGCGACGTGTCGTTCGTGGTCGAGGAGTTAAAGGCGGTGTTCGACCCCCGTGGCGGTCAATGGGTCAGTGGCCGCTATGTGCCATCGCTGCTGGCAGCCATTGGCGATGTCATCGAACGGCATATGATCGATATCGGCTTCATGGCCGACCCCAAGGCCGAGCGCGAACCCGCCGATGCCAACGATCGCCGCCAAGTGGTCAATATGGGCAACACTGCGCTGCGCTTCTGCCCCAAATGCAATCAGCCAGCCCTGCTCCGCTCGGAAGGCTGCGACACCTGCACATCCTGCGGATATTCCAAGTGCGGCTAGACAAATGGCTGTTCTTTGCCCGCATTTTTAAAAGCCGCTCACAGGCGCAAGCCGCCATCGAAGACGGCAAAGTCTGGATTGAGGGCAAAACCAGCCTGAAACCCGCCGACGCCATCAAAGTCGGTGATAAAATCGTGATAGCCATAGGGTCCAAACACCGCTGGCTGACGGTTTTGGCCTTGGGAGAGCGTCGCGGTCCTGCCCCAGAAGCCCAAGCTTTGTATCAAGAAGCGTAAGCGCTAATCGATCCAATCCACCAAATGGTGGCTCAGGGCGCCGGCGCGATGTTCCGGGATGGTGCGGCCCTTGACGGACATGCCCGCCTTGTGAACGCTGTCGGGATCGCCGGTCACCAACGGATGCCAGGACGGTAAATCCCGTTGTTCGGCCAACAGCCGATAGGCACAGGTCAGGGGCAGCCAATAAAACCGCCCCACATCGTCGGCTTTCAGCTTGATGCAATCGGGCACGTATTCCCGACGGTTCGCATAGTCACTGCATTGACAGCTTTTATCATCCAACAGACGGCACGCCACATTGGTGTAATGGGCGGAGATTCCGTCTGGATCTTCCAGCTTATGTAGACAGCATTTGCCACAGCCGTCGCATAACGATTCCCATTCCTGGTCCGTCATCTGCCACAGCGTCTTGGTCTTCCAAAATGCTTTAGCCGTGATGAGTAAGGATGAAGTTTCGGACATTGGGGTAAATTTCCTCGCGCCAGCGTCTGCCGTTGAACATACCGTAATGGCCGACACGAGGTTGAAGATAGTGACGACGCATATGAATGGGAAGAGAAGAACACAGTCGATGCGCCGCCTCGGTCTGACCGATGCCGGTTATATCGTCCTTTTCCCCTTCCAGGGTAAACAAGGCGGTCTTGACGATTGCCTCGGGGCGCACCAACCGACCACGCCATGTCAAGCGACCTTCGGCCAGATGCTGCTCCAGGAAAACTTTCTGGATGGTGTCCAAATAGAACTCCGCCGACAGATCCATCACCGCCAAATATTCGTCGTAGAACTTGCGGTGTTCAATGGCGGAATCGCCGTCGCCCTTGACCAGATTGGTGAACAGACCGATATGCTCGCCCACATGTCGTTCCAAATTAAGACTCATGAAGCCCTGCAATTGCAGGAAGCCGGGATAAACCCGGCGGCCACGTCCGGGATGATTGAACGGAACCACGCCGACCACGTTGCTTTTGAACCAATCCAGCGTCTTGTCCTTGGCGAACAGATTGACTTTGGTGGGGTTGACGCGGGTATCGACCGGGCCGCCCATGATGGTCAGTGACCGAGGCTGGCGAGGGTCATTGTCTTCGGCCATCAACGATACCGCCGCCAAAGTGGGAATAGCGGGCTGACAGACGGCCAGCAAATGCACATCCGGCCCCAACAAGCGGGTGAATTCCAAGACGTAATCCACGTAATCGTCCAGACTGAACTGACCGTGGATAAGCGGCACGTCACGGGCATTATGCCAGTCGGTGACATAGACGTCGTGATCGGCCAGCAAGGTCTGCACCGTCCCGCGCAACAACGTCGCCCAGTGACCGGACATGGGGGCAATCACCAGCAGCTTGGGATGGACCGCATCATCGGGCAACCCGGTCCGCTCAAAATGCAACAACGTACAGAATGGTTTGATCACAACAGGACATTCGCGGACCTCGACAGCGGCGCCATTAATCGTGACGCCGTCGATGCCAAATCGGGGCTTGTTGAACCGGCGCATGGAGCGTTCCATCACTTCCGCCCCCGCCGCCACCGTCCGGCCAAAGCCGGTATAGGACATGGGAAAAAGCGGATGGCTATAGACCGTTTGCACCGCTTCGGCAAACAACCGAACGGGCGAAATGGCCGTATAATTTAGTTCATGAAACTGGTAGAGCATAGCGACTTCCCGTCTTCCTTAAAACCCTCAGATGAACATTATATGACGCATTGTGTTAATTTTTTGGCGACAATATCGATATTATTATGGCAGAGCCAAATCACCGATTGTTAAGGCAAAATAATTGTTGCAGCGCAGCATGTGTTGCTTATCGCATCTTCTTCTCAAAATCAATCTCCTTATCATAGCGCCATACTTTCTGCCGATATCAGGTGGATATACGACCCCGAAACGCACCCCGACCGACATCCCGCATCGCACAAATCCTGACCGTTAGCGGCGCTGATTTGAAACAAAGGCTGACCCTGATTGGCAATTTCCGTCGCATAATGAAATTCGTGGCCGCGAAATCCGGCACCAAGTGAGCCGAACGGTGTTGCTGCCCGTAGCGTCGCCCGGCGGTAGCCCAAATGCCGTTTAGGATGTTCCATGCTTGTGACCACCGGCAACAGGCCGATCATGGCGTGTGAATGACCATTGCCATCGACCAGCGTTTGCCCCAGACACATATAGCCGCCGCACTCGCCGTAAACGAACGCGCCTCGTTCCGCCGCCCGCCGAACGCCGCTTTTAAATGTTTGATTCCCGGCCAGAACCTCTGCCGATAATTCCGGATAGCCGCCGGGAAGATAGACCGCATCGCAATCGTCAGGCGGCGGCTGATCGGCCAACGGCGAAAACAGGACGATTTCAGCACCTTGCTGCCGCCAGTCCTCAAGAAGATCGGGATAGGCAAAGGAGAAAGCGGCGTCCTGAGCGACAGCCGTTTTCTGTCCCAACGGCGGCAAAGCATAAGCGCGCGCCTCCCCCACACCGGACGGTTGCGCCAACGTCCACAGAAGATCCAGGTCCGCATGGTCGGTCAATAAAGTCGCGGCCGCATCGACGAAAGTGGTCAGGTCGGGATGTTCCACCGCCTGCACCAACCCCAAATGCCGGGACGGCACCTTCAGCGCCGGAATCTGAGGCAGAAACCCCAAGATCGCCACCTGCGGACAATAAATCGCCATAGCCCGCTCGATCATGCCGCGATGCCGGGCGCTACCGACGCGATTGAATAGGACCCCCTGAACCTTGGCCGCTCCGACGAAGCCCGCGACCACCGCCGCCGCCGACCCGGCCATGCGCGCCGCATCCACCACCAAAATGACCGGCCATCCCGTTTGCGCCGCAATTTGGCGGGTGGAGCCGTCTGGCTTGCCCACTGGCACGTCGGCCCCGTCCAGCAGCCCCATCACCCCTTCGCAGATCACCAGATCGCAATTGCTCGACACGGCACCGACACGCGCCGCCAGCAAGGCCTGATCCATAGCCCAGCCGTCCAGAGTCACCCCGGCCGAGCCGGTGGCGGCGGCGTGAAAGGCCGGATCGATGAAATCAGGTCCGATCTTGGCAGAACGAACCGCCAAGGAGCGGCGCGCGAACGCCGCCATCAATCCCAAGCTGACCAAGGTTTTGCCGCAGGCCGAAGAGGGAGCGGCAATGATGAGTCCTTTGGCCGTCATGACAGATGGCGGCGCAAATCCTCGACGATTTGATCGACGGTGGCAGTGCTGCCGTAATGGGACGCGTAAACGCCATTCGCATCCATCAGATACAAAACAGACGAATGATCCATGGAATAGGTTTTCTCATCCCCGCCGGGAACCTTGGCGGCATAGATGCGATAGGCCTTCTTGGCTTGATCCACTTGATCGAGCGTTCCGGTCAGGCCGATAATCTTGGGATGAAACGCTGCGGTATAGGTCTTCAGCACTTGCTGCGTGTCGCGCTCTGGATCAACGGTGATGAATAGCGGAGCCACCTTGTCCCGTTGTTCCGGCGTCAGCGCTTCCATGACCTTGGCCACCACGCCCAATTCGGTCGGACAGACATCGGGGCAGAAGGTATAACCGAAATAAACCAGCATCAGTTTGCCGCGATAGTCTTGATCGGTGACATCCTTGCCGTCGCTGTCTTGCAACGCGAACGGCCCGCCGATGGCGACCTGAGACTCGGACTTAGGATCGCCATTGGCGCCATGGTCGCCCCCCATCATCAGCAAGCGCCCGCCCACCAAAACCGCCGTCAGCCCCAAGGCAAACAAAAACCAAAACGGCCGGTTGGAGCTTCTGCGTCTACGTCTCCTCATGTCCCTCTCCTCATGGGGCTTCGCCCCTCTCAAAATCAGGGCGCTCCGCCCCTCTCAACTATTCTTGCCATCATAGTGACGGCCAGACCACCCAACACGAATCCATTGGCCAACAACAGCCACGGCGATAGTGCCAAGGCCGGTTTGCGCCATAACCCCGCCACCACATGCCCTGCCATACCCACAACCACCAACGACGGCACGGTCCCCAACGCAAAGACGATCATGCCCAAGGCTCCAGCCACGGAAGTGCCCAAGCTGGCGGCGCTGGACAAGGCAGCATACAGCAACCCGCACGGAATGAACCCCAAAACAACGCCCAATCCGTAGCCGCGCCAGCCCACCGGATTGTCGAACAACAAGCGGGCTTGGGTGGTCACCCATCCGGCCCATCGGCTTTCCCAATTCCAACCGGGATCAAAGGCTTTGCCGATCTTGGGAAACGCCACCGAAACCACCGCAACTGCGGCGAGGCTCAACAGCAAAACCGAGGCCCATTGCAGTGCCGCGCCGCCGCCCGCCACCTTGCCCAAGACGCCTGCGGCCAAAGCCCCCAATGTGCCGTAGGTGGTCATCCGCCCCAGATGATAGGGTATAAGAAACGCTCCGGTCAGCCGCCGCCATTCCGTCATCCGCTCCAGCGGAACCGCTTCCAGCCGGGCCCCCACCTGCGACAGCACGAACGGCCCGCACATGCCGGTGCAATGGCCCAGGCTGCCGATCAGGCCGGTCATGAACAGGCTGGACAGCAGCCCGCCGTGATCGGCCACCGCCACCGTGCAGGTGTGCAGGCCCGAGTCCAGCAGGGCGAGGAATGCCAGGTCGTGATCCAAGGTGCGATCCTGTTGCCGGTGGCGAGCATAGGACCGGCCCGATGGCCGATCAAGACCAAGCCAGCCGCTCGCGCAGCCGCACCACCTCGCCGACCACCAGCATGGCCGGCGGTTCCAGGGCGGCGGTGCGGGCGCGCTCGCCGATATCGGCGATGGTGCCGACGATCACCTCCTGGTGGGGGGTGGCGGCCCGGCTGACCACCGCCACCGGCTCGTCCGGCCGGCGGCCGGCGGCCAGCAGGTTGCCGGCGATGGCGTCGACATGGCGCAGCGCCATGTAGAACACCATCACCGGGCTGGCC
>CAIYCT010000466.1 GCA_903924765.1 uncultured Rhodospirillaceae bacterium
CACCCTGTCCCATCAAGGCGTGGGCGGAATCCAGCACCCGCTCCACCGAGCGGACGCCGTGACGTTCCTCGCATTCGGCGACGAAGTCCTTGGCAAACTCCATGTAGTCCAGAATGGCGTCCGCTTCGGTCCATTGCTTGAACAACGAATTGTTCTTGAAGAAATGGTTGTGTCCGAATGCGGCGTGAGCCAGCACCAGAGTCTGCATGGCCATGGTGTTTTCTTCCATGATGTAGCAGATGCAGGGGCTGGAATTGATCACGATTTCGTAGGCGAGGCCGCGCATGCCTTTGCGGTACAACACCTCGTCTTGGGCGAAGCGCTTGCCGAACGACCAATGTTTGTACATCAGCGGCATGCCGATGGAGCAATAGGCGTCCAACATCTGCTCGGCGGTGATGACCTCGATCTGGTTGGGATAGACAGACAGGCCGAATTCGTTCAAGGCGATTTCGGCGATGGCGTCGTAGGTGCGGCTGAGGCGGTCGAAATCCCAATCGGCGGTTTCGAACAGCAATTTGGTTGCAGCAGGCGTGGTCTTGGATTTCATGACGCCGCCGCCGCCTTACGGTCGCGGGCAAACAATTCGCGGAACACCGGAAAGATTTGATTGGCGGCTTTGACGCGGCGCATGGCTAGATTCTTTTCCTTGCCGTCCAGAGTTTTATAGGTGCGCCATAGATCTGTTTCGCGACCCAGCCAATCCTTGTATTCGGCGCCCACTTCGATATAGGCGAAATATTGGGTGACCGGCAGGATGGCGTGTTGCAACAGATCCAGCGAACGGTTGTTGTCGGACGAGGTGTTGTCTCCATCCGACGCTTGGGCTGCGTAAATGTTCCAGTCCGATGGCGGATAGCGGGTTTCGATGACCTTTTTCATTTCGGCCAAGGCGGTGGAAACCACGGTGCCGCCGGTTTCGGTGGAATGGAAGAACGAATCCTCATCCACTTCCTTGGCTTCGTGGGTGTGGCGGATGAACACGATGTCCACATGACCGTAGCGCTTGGTCAGAAACAGATACAGCAGCATGAAGAAGCGTTTGGCCAAATCCTTCATATGCTCGCTCATGGAGCCCGACACGTCCATCAGGCAGAACATCACCGCCTGGGTGATGGGCCGGGGCACCTGTTCGAATCGGGAATAACGCACATCCAACGGATCGATATAGGGAACCCGGCGGCTTTTGGCGGCCATGCGGTCAAACAGAACCCGCAATTCGGATAGCCGTTCGGGGTCGTCGCCGGATTCTTCCAAGGCGCGAATTTCCGCTTCCAGATCCAGCAGCTCTTGGGGTTTGGGGCGTTTCAGGGCGATGCGGCGTGACAGCGAGTTGCGCATGGTCCGCACCAGCGATAGCGAGGCGGGCGTGCCGCTGGTGGAATAACCGGCGCGGGCATAGGTGTGGGAATCGGTTTTGGCCAGATTGGTTTTGATTAAATCAGGCAGTTCCAGGTCTTCCAGAAACAAATCCAGGAACTCGTCGCGGCTCAGCAGGAAGCGGAAATCGTCTTGGCCTTCGCCGTTGTCCGAACCTTCATTGCCGCTGCCGCCTTGACCTTCGCCCTCGGGCCTGGGGATCTTGTCGCCCACCATATAGTCTTTATTTCCGGGCAGCACATGCTCGCGCAGCCCCCCCGATTGGGCGTGATGAAAGGTCGGTTCTTTCAATCCGTCCATGGGGATCGAGACTTGTTCCTGTCCGACCACGTCGGTGACTTTGCGATTGATCAAGGCATCGCGGACAGCTCGTTGAATTTGCGCGCGGGTGCGCTTCAGGAATCGTTGACGGTTGGCGAGACTCTTTCCCTTTGGATTCAGCCGCCGGTCAATGATGTTCATAACCATCGTCATAAAGGCGTCACCCCGCTTGCTTCACCCGCATGTACCATTCCACCAACCGATGGACTTGCCGTTCGGTGTAGTGGCGGGCCATCATGCGGTTGACGAATTCGTGATGCTTTTTCTCGGTTTCGGAATCCTTCTTCGATTCGAAGCTGATCACCGGCAGCAGGTCTTCCACTTGGCTGAACATGCGCTTTTCGATGACTTCGCGGATTTTCTCGTAGGAGGTCCAAGACGGGTTGCGCCCGGCGTTGGCAGCTTTGGCGCGCAAGGCGAATTTGACCACCTCGTTGCGGAAGTCCTTGGGATTGGCGATGCCGGCCGGTTTTTCGATCTTGGACAATTCCTGGTTCAGCAGATCGCGGTTCAGCATTTGTCCGGTGTTGGGGTCCTTGAAGTCTTGATCCTCGATCCAGGCATCGGCGTAATCCACATAGCGGTCGAACAGGTTCTGGCCGTAATCGTGATAGCTTTCCAGATAGGCCTTCTGGATTTCATTGCCGATGAACTCGGCATAGCGCGGCGCCAGTTCGCCCTTGATGAACTCCATATATTTCTTCTCGGTGTCCTCCGGGAATTGCTCGCGCTTAATGGCCTGTTCCAGCACATACATCAG
>CAIYCT010000467.1 GCA_903924765.1 uncultured Rhodospirillaceae bacterium
ACTACTTCTACAAGGGGCGTCTGCGTCAGGCTTTAAGCGTCGCCATTCAATGCCTGGACCGGGCCTTGATGGAGTTGGAGCTGGCGTGCGACTGGCGGCAAGTCACGGTGAACGATGCGGACTTCGACGATTACGGCGCCATCTTGCCGCGCTTCTTTTTGTTCACCTTGAAGGGCTACGCCTATCTGAATATGCGCTTGGGCGATGTCAGCGAAGGCCGTGTCGCGGTGGAAAAGCTGCTGGAGCTGGACCCCAACGACAAACTGAACGGCTCCATCTTACAAGACGTTTTGGACCGCATGGGGCTTGAAGACGATGATTGACGACGACATCGACGAGGCCCTGGATTGGCAGGGCAACGACATAGAATGCCGTGGTTGCGATCATCAGGATATGATGGTTCTGGGCAAATGCCAGTTGAAGCGGGCTTGCGTCCATGATCGTTATGCCCGCCGCATCGATCGTTTTTTTGATTGGAATCCGGGACTGAGCAATCAGTATCTGACTCACCCTCATTTCGAGGTCCGCGCCATCGCCAGTAAAGCCGCCGATATTTTTCGCTTGCCGCCGTTGCTGGAAGATTCGGACGAAGTCGTTCGTTGGAACGCGGTCCGGCGTTTGCCCAAGCGTTATTTGCTGCGCTTGATCCACGATCCCCATCGCGAAGTCCGCATTCGCGTCGCCACCAGGCTTGATGAATCCGATCTTGTGCAGATGATCAATGACGAGGATTATTATGTTCGCCTGATCATCGCTCGTCGGGCTGATCCCGGCTTGTTGCCCATGTTGGTGACCGACCCGGAATCCGAAGTGCGCCGCGTGGTGGCTGGCCGCATTCCCAGCGTCTGGCTGATGCTGTTGGCCAATGACGAGGATGCCTCGGTCCGCATCGAAGCTGTCCAACGTTTAGCCCCGTCCCAATTGCAAAATTTGAAATCCGACTCGGATTGGCGCGTTCGCTACGAAGTCGCCTGTCGGGCCGATTGGTCGGTCGTGTCCCAAATGGAACAGGACGACGATTCCCTGGTGCGCGAATGCGCTCTGCAACGCAAAAAGGATTTGGGCAAGCAAGAATTGATCAAGGAGTCCACCCCATGAGCAATATCTCCCGTGACAGCGATGTTGTCGAATTGAACCAACCGCCCGCATTCGCCTTCGGTGAAAAAGTGCGATCCAAACGGACCGTCCGCAATGACGGCACCTATATGGGCAAGGAAATCGGCGAACTTTTGGTCCGCAAGGGCGAAGAGGGGTTTGTTGTTCACATCGGCACCTTCTTGCAGCAATTCTATATTTACGGCGTCGAATTTCCGGAATCCGGCCATCGCGTCGGCATGAAACGCAAAGAGCTGGAACCCTTGAGCGGGGATCTGGATGATGATGAAATCGTAGCAGTGAGGGCCGTGCGATGATGGATATGAGACGCCCCAAATATGATTGGGGACAGCGGGTTAAAGCGTTGATTGATTTGGTCAATGACGGCACTTACCCGGATAAGGACGAAGACGCGGTTCTGGCCCCCGCCGGGGCCTTGGGCGAAATCGTTCAAGTGGGCATGCACGAAGAAAGCAATATGCCGGTCTATATTGTTGAGTTTTCCGAAGATTGTGTGGTGGGTTGCCTCGAAGACGAGATTTCACTGCTCTGATAACCATAATTTGTAAGCAAAGGACAGACGATGAAAATTATGCTCCGTAGATCCGAAGGCATCCTTTCCGTGTACGTGCCCAAGAAAGACTTGGAAGAACCGGTGACGGAACAAGAAAAGGAAACCCTTTGGGGCGGCACCATTACCATGGCCAACGGTTGGGTCTTGGAATTGCCCGAGATGCCTGCGGACACCAAATTGCCCATTACGGTTGAAGCCCGTCGTTTGAGCGGTGATTGATCATGGCTTTGTCCGCCGAACAAATTGTCTTGATTGAAACCCATTTGGGGGCGGACACCGCCGATGAGTCCGCGGTTGCCGCGTTGCGTCCGCTTTTGCCGGGCATCAGCCTGACCAAATGCGACACCTCCGACGTAGATGCGGAACGGGCGTTTTTGGAATTCAAACACTTCAATGTGTATTTGTTGGACACGTCCGACCATTGCGTAGTCATGACCACCGACCCGAGCCGGGCGACCGGTTTGGTGGTGGGCAAAAACCGGGTGATAACGCCATGAGCGATAACGCAACCTGGATTCCGTTATCCGACCCCGACATCACCGCCGCCGAAATCGAAGCGGTGAGCGAGGTTTTGAAGAGCCCGCGCATTTCCTCTGGCCCCAAGGTCGAAGAGTTCGAGGCGGCGTTCGCTCAGTATATGGGCCGACGTCACGCCATTGCGGTGGGCAGCGGCACCCTGGGCGCGTTGTTGGTGCTGAAGGCCTATGGCATCGGTCCGGGCGACGAGGTCATTGCCTCGCCCCATTCTTTCCGTGAAACCACGCACGCCATCACCTTGTCCGGCGCCATGCCGGTGTTTGCCGACATCGATTATTGGGCTGGCACTTTGGCCCCCGAGAAAGCGGCGGCGAAAATCACCGACAAGACACGTGCGATCATGGTGTCCAACACCAATGGCCATCCCGCGCCGTGGAGCGAGTTTCAAGACTTGGCCAAGGCGAACAACCTGCGTTTGATTGAGGATTCAACCGAGGCCATCGGATCGGTCTATCGCGGCGTCAAGGTTGGCAGCTTCGGCGATTGCGCAGTGTTCGATTTCTCCCAGCCGGGCGTGTTGGTGTGCGGCGAGGGCGGAATGATCGTCACCGATGACGACGACATCGCCACTTCCATTCGCCGTCATCGCGGTCGGCGTCCGCAAGAGCGCACCTCGGTGGTGATTGGCAATACGCCACCCTACCAATCGGGCATGGGCGATCTGGCCGCCGCCGTGGGCTTGGCCCAATTGAACGGTCTGGACCGGATTTTGGCGCGCCGCCATCGCGCCGCACTTTGGTATTACGACTATGTCTCGTCGTTCGAAGGCATCAAGCCGCCTTATATCGCCGAAAATGTGGACGAGGTTTACTGGTTTTTATTCGTGGTGCATTTGGGCACCCGATTCGCCAAATCGGCCCGCGACGGCATCATCGACGATATGAGAACCGAGAAAGTGGAAGCGGCTCCCTACAGCCAGCCCTTGCACGTCCAGCCCCATTATTTCGGCCTGGGCTATCGCAAGGGCCAATTCCTGGTAACGGAAAAGGTGGCCGATCGCGCCGTCGCTTTGCCCTTCCACGGCCATCTGACCGAAACTCAAATCGCTTTCATCGTCGGAACCATGAAAGACGCCTCGATCAATGTCGGGGCGGGGACCGCCATTTACCTTTAACTTTGCTAAACAAGGAGCTTCCTATGCCGACCATTACGATCCAACCCTCGGGTAAAACCGTTGACGCCGCTGAAGGCACCAAATTGTTGGCCGCTATCATCGCTTCCGGGGAAAAGATCGATTCCAAATGTGAGGGCAACGCCAAGTGCGGCACCTGTCACATTTACATCCAAGAAGGCCGCAAGGGCGTTTCTAGGATCGCTCGCGAGGAATCGGAAAAGCTGGATACCCTGGTTGGTATCGGATCGAAATCGCGTCTCGCCTGCCAAGTGGTTGTCGGCACCGAACCGGTTACCATTGAACTGCTTGGATTTAATTCCGGCCTGTAATCCTTAACAGCCAGAAGGGGCCAAAAGCCCCTTCAAGGCCAAAAGCCAGTTAAGAATTGCACAGCGGGAGAAGGGGATACTGCACCCCGATATTGCAAATTGGTTGCATTTAAATTTGTAAAGGAGACAGAAATGACTGAAGCAGAAGTTGTGATCCACGTTCGCTTCGCCCCCGATGGCAGCGTCACCGAAATCGGCGAGCGTCCCCAGGACATCTCGGCGCAAGCATGGTTTAATCTCTTAAGTGATGACGCTGCCTTCAATTATCAATCCTTGTCGGGCGGCCGTGGCGTGTTCAAGTTGCCGCGCACCTTGGTCGATTCGTTGAAGACCAAGACTGTCCATTAGAGCAAAGTGATTTTAGATAGAATCACTTTGCGATAGCCGCCATTGAGGCGGCGGCCAAGCGGGCGGAAGCCCGCGCCCAGCGAGGGCGCGTAAAGAATCAAAGAGCGTGATGCAACCTATTTGCAGAACGCTCTAATTGGTGAACTGGAGTAGGTGGGACATGGAAGCAAACATTCTCGACGAGATCATAACTGGACTGAGCCAGGGTGAAGTCGTGCCTTATCTTGGGCCAGGAGTTTTGTCTCTTGCGGGCGAGGGTTGCCCCTTGCCCGCCTCTCCAGAGGATTTGGTGGTGCGTCTTACAGCCAAAGCCACTGTACCGCATAAGATCAGACACCTTTTGACGGCGGCGGCGCAATTCATTGAAAACTTCAAGCACCGCAAAACCGTTGCTGCGGCGATGACCGAGGCGTTCCGAGATGGGTATGCTCCGAGTGCGTTTCATACCTATCTTGCGTCCTTGCCCAATTTGCCGCTGCTGGTTCACGCTTGGTACGACGATCTGCCGCAACGGGCCTTCGCGGGCCGCACCGGGTGGGGCATAGTCCAAGGCGTCAGCCAAGCCGAACATTATGGCGCGTGGGTTCATTATTTCCGTCCTGACGGCAGCAAGATTCCCCACATTGTCGAAAACAACGCCGATGTGGATGGCGACGGCGTGCATGGACAGGCCACCGCTCCCGATGAGGCCTACACCTGGAAGACGTGGCTGTACCAGCCGATCGGTTCGGTGACGCCCGCCGCCAACTATCTGGTGTCGGATTCCGATTATGTGGAAGTGCTGACTGAAATCGACATTCAGACCCCCATTCCGCTGCCCATCCACGAGATGCGCAAGGGCAAGCATTTCCTGTTCTTGGGGTGCCGCTTCTCCAATCAATTG
>CAIYCT010000468.1 GCA_903924765.1 uncultured Rhodospirillaceae bacterium
GGTTTCGTCGATGCCATTCAGCATCAGCCACGCCGCATACAGCGTGATCAACAGTTTGCCGGTCCCCATCAGGGCGAAGGGGGCACGCGGTCCAACCGCGTCGAAATAATAGCCGCTGCTTTGCACCAACATAATAATCCCGGCCCCACCGGTCACATAGGCCATGCCCAGCATAGTCCCCAGAATGGATTTGGGCGAAGCGTCCACAGTCAGCACCTTCAAGGTGACCAGACACCCGGCATGGCCGACCCCGATCAAAACCAGCGGCAACGCCACCAGCCAATTGAATGGATTGTCGAACAGAACCATGGACAGGTAGCCGGTGGCCGCCATGGACAATCCCGCGCCAATGGCGGTAATGCGCGAATGACGCTCGATAAAGGTTTTCCAGATGGGAATGGTCAGCAAAATCGCCCCCCCCCATCAGACCGATCATCACGGCCGCATGGGCGATGGCATAAGTGCGCGAAACATCGACACTATCCGACACAGAAAGACACCACAGCGAATAAAACAGACTGATGATGATCACATCCGCACGGGTATAGAACGCCGCAGCGAAGGCCAATTGCATCCGAGGATCACCACTGACCCGTGCCCAGACCTGAATCAAGGGGTGCTCCACATGGGATTGGGGCTCGACCACATCCACCAAAGAGCGCCGTGTCAGGGCGATTCCGGCCAGGGCAATCAGCAAAGGGACCGCCATGATCATCATCAAACCGCTGTCTTGCATCGTCATCTGCAGAATGATGGCCGACAAAACCGTACTGCCAAAGACCATCATGAAAATCACATTGCTCAGCAGTCGGGGACGATTGCTGTAATCGGACACGTCACCCGCCAAAGTGGACAATTGCAATTGGACCGAATCGGCCCCGCTGGAAAGTAAAATGCGTGTCACATAGAACAAAGCCAGCGCGCCCACACCTGCCGCAAGTCCCAAATACAGGCTGAACAGCGATAGCACGGCCCCGATTCCGACGATGGCGAACCCGGCCACAATCACCGGAACCCGACCAATTCTATCGGACAACAACCCCATTCCGCCCACACACATCACCGCGATGATTTCCACCACCACCATGATGTCGGCATTGATCGCGCCTTCCTTTTCAAAGGCAATGCCCAGAACCTGATCCAGAATCAAAGGTTGAACGGCAACGGTCAATTCGGCCACCAGCGCAGCAGCAGCGGTCAGCAAATAGATGACATTCCATTGCACCGTCGAGAACGAAGACGCCGTCGGTTTATTATTCGGCATCACCGGTCCCTCCGTGATGGGTCCACAGACCACGCATATGTTGATCGCGCAAAGAACAAAGCTCGCCGTTCACCATCAGACTCATCGCATAGGACGGAGACGGATTTTCGGCATTGGGATCACGGAAGGCCATGCCTTTGACAAAAATACCCGCATGAACGGGACACCCCTGAGCTTGCAAATACCAACGCGGTGCCAGATTGATCCAGTATGGATCGTTGATGCGGTCATCCAACAACAGAAAGACATCTCCCCATACCGATCCGGCACCGGTGACCGTTACCTTCAGCACCTTGCCCTGAAAACGGTAGGGAGGAAGGTTCATCTCCTCTTCGCCGCCCGGGGCCAGAGGCACGGCCACAGGAAACGGCGGCACCGATGAAGGCGTATTCGGCAACGCCGCCGGTAAGGCCACGGGCAGGGGTTGTGAAACAGGAGGGGCGGCAGCCGTCGCGGCGCCCGCCCCTTTGGCCACGATGGTATGGCACGCCTCGCATTTCATTTGCGAGCGCGCGTCGGTATGCGGCGAGGGCATTCCCGCGACGATGGGCAACTTCCCCCCCGCTGCAGACCCGGCCGGGTTTTTAGGTTGAGTGACGATGTGACAGCTTGAGCAGACCATTTCCTCCCGTCCGTCACGGTGAGGCGCGGGCATACCCGCCACAATCGGCGGTGCCATCTGGTAGGTGTGATCTTCCCAAGGATTGATATTGAACACGGCTGTCAGGAACAGGGCCAACGCGAACGCAATCCCAAATGCCATGATCCAGACGGCAATGTCGTGATGGGACTCTGACTTTGCTTGGGCCACCCTAACGAATTCCTTGCTGATTTATGCCGTTAACGCCCCGAACGCTTTTTAGCGGGGGTGTTTTTGGGTTCCGAGGACATCTGTTTGGTACTGACGCTGTAGCACAAGACATCAATCCCGTCCTCGTTGCTGGCCGAAACGGCTTTCCATTTGCGGCTGACCCGATCGAAGCTGAACAAATCCCGTTGTGTTTGCGGATTGGAATAAAGTTCCTCCAAAACCAGAACTTCACCCACCACGCCCACCGGCATCAACCGCGCTGCCAACGATATGGAATTGGCAATCAGCTCGTCATAACCCTCTTCTTCGTCTTCGGGACGGCGCACCGTCGCCTCGCCCCAATTGACCGCAACATAGGATTCGACCTGCATCCCACGCAACATGTCGATATAAAGCCCCCCGCAACGCAGCGCATCCGTGGGATTTTCAAACCCAGCCAATAGGGCATTCCCCGACAAGGTCATGGGTATCCGCACGGCGGCAGGGAAATAGGTGCGGTTATAATGCACCATCAAATCCAACAACGCCTTACGGTCGGCTTTGCTTTTCTTGGCGATTTGAGGGGAATACAGGGCCAGAATGGCCATTTCCTTGGTTGAGTATGAGAAGACCCGATCATCCGAGATATCCTCTTCCACTTGGGGAAGAACCAAATCGCCGGGGGCATCCGCTTGTAAGTCGGTTTCAGTCTCGGAATCCGGTTCCGGGTCAAATCCGACCTCGGCATCGGATTCGTCCAACATTGCTTCTTCAAAGTCTTCTATCGGTAAGACTTCAATCTCGGGTTCCGGCTCGGCAAGTTCAGTCGAGAGTTCGTCGCCTTCGGCTTCGATCTCCAACGCCTCCGGCTCGTCGTCGGCTTCCTCGTCATCCTCGACTTCATCCAAAGGGGGAACGATCAAATCCCGCTCCGCCTCGTCCAGACCCTCGTCCGCCCCCTGCTCCGAAGTTTCAGAGTCCGTATCTTCCGACAGAAGCTCGGCCTGCGGGGCATCCGCCGATGGCTCGGCCTCAAGCAGGTCTTCTTCCGGCAGTTCCGGCTCAGGCATCGGGTCCGCAGACTCATCCGTCTCGGATTCCAGCAACGCTTCGATTTCAGTCTCGTCCAGGGCTTCTTCCGGGGCGGCACCCAATTGCTCCACATCTTCCAAGGCAGAAAATTGGTCAAATCCCCGGATGATAGAAGCCAGATCACCGCCGCTGAACTTGGCACCCGCCGTACCCGCATCGGTCAGATCGGCACCGGCCATGGCGGCATCCCGCAAATCGGCCCCCGCCAGATTGGCAGAGCACAACGACGCCCCATACAGCAACGCCCCCCGCAGGTCGGCACCGGCCAGATTGGCACCATAC
>CAIYCT010000469.1 GCA_903924765.1 uncultured Rhodospirillaceae bacterium
ACTTGGCCTATTTCAACGGCTAGAGTCGCTAATCCAGCCGCACATGGAGGGTCTAGCAAGCAGGCGGCTAATCCTGCTAATCCCCTTACTACTATGGCCTGGTTTCCGGAAGGATCTGCAAGATTCAGCGGATTCCCATTAACATACAAATATCTTGTGGCATCATCAATCAAACCTGCAGGATCCATGGAGGTATATCGCCCATCAGCCGTATCATAATATCTGCGCCAATTATAATGAAGGCCGATTTCCTGATCCTCAACCTGCCCTGGTAACCTCAAGTCCGAAGTTATAATTGGAGCATTCTGAGTCGCTGGTGGCGTAGTAATCGACGCTTTTCCAAAGACGTTGTATTCCGCCGCCCAAACCACGTTTCCATACTTATCAGTCGCCTGTATCGGGGTACCTAGTTGGTCGTGCTGGTAATAGCCGATGGCCTCTTCTCCATTGCTATTCCTAGTTTTGATGAATAAAAGACCCGTTCCAAAAAGCCCGTCCGGATTCGGCCCGTATTCGGTGGTGATAGCGGGCGCCGTATTGGCTGACGCGATTTGATTGATGTCGAGACTGATGGGTTGGGTGGCTTCGGCAATCAGACCTTCATCGGCATAAAGGTAGTAGCTGCGTTTGGCCTGGGGTAATGGATTCCCCTCCTTGCCTCGGCACTGCTCTTTCCAGATTCTCCGGTCACGCGGGTCATAGCCGTAACGGGCTATCAGGTGGCCGTTGCTATCCTTGACTTCGCTCAGGCGATTGCGGGTATCATAGACATACTGGCTGGTTTGGGTCAACTCAACCTTGCGAGTAAGGTTACCGGCCTCGTCATAGTTATACGTGGTGGCATCCAGCAGGATGCCCTTGTCTGTCAGGCGATTGTTGGCATCATAATGCCACTCGCCCAGCACCTTGCTGTGGGCGGTGCGGTTGCCGACCGCATCCAAGGAGAAGGT
Source organism: uncultured Rhodospirillaceae bacterium (assembly GCA_903924765.1). Taxonomy (GTDB): domain Bacteria; phylum Pseudomonadota; class Alphaproteobacteria; order Rhodospirillales; family Magnetospirillaceae; genus CAIYCT01. The sequence continues at coordinate 951 of CAIYCT010000469.1, forward strand.
TTCGGTATCCGCGTCCAACAGTCCGCCAGTGTCTGTCACGGCACGGGTCAGCCGCAGTTCGTCGTCGTAACCGAACGAGTTGGTCACCGTGCGGCTCTGCCCCGCTAGGCTGTCCGTTCGGCTGCGCGAAACGAGTTCCTGCCGTTTTCCATAGCCGTTGGACAAATCCAGTACTGTTTGCTGACCCGGCGTCTTCACTTTGATTTTTTCCAGATTTAACAAGCCGTCGTAAGATTTCTCCTGGCTACTACCTCCCGGCAGTGTAACTTTGACCGGGGCCTTCCATTTGAATTGATTAATACTGATCGTGCCCTCACCCGGAATCGCCACTCTTTCAAGCTCGCCGTGGGCGGTATAACCATAATCAATGGCGGTTCCATCAGGCCAGACAAGCTGGGTCTTCTTCCCGGCCGGACTGTACTGATAGCTATAGCCTAGGCTGTAAGTCCCGCCTGCCGGATTCGGATAGGTGACGGTTTCCCCGGTCTTGCGGTTGGCATCGTCGTAGGTGGCGCTGCCACTGGCGGTTTGCTGACCGTCTGGTCGAGTGAGGTCGGTATCGGTCCAGGCCGTCAGATTATCGGACTCGTCCCAAGTGAAATTGGTGGTGCGAACCAGCGTTGTGCCCCCTTGGAATTGCCGGACTTCTTGCAGGCGGTTCGCCGCGTCGTAGGCGTAGGTGGTCTTGTGGCCGTTGGGATCGACGCGCTGGCTCAGGTTTCCGGCAGCATCGTATTGGTAGGTGGTGGTTTGACCAAGCGGCAGTATCTCCTTGATAATACGGTCGTTTCGATCAAACTCGAAGCGGTTGACGTTGCCCTTGGCGTCGGTAAGCTGAATCAGGTTGCCTCGGGCATCGTAACTGGAGAGCGTTTTGTCGCCAAGCGCATCGGTGGCCTCAATCAACTGCCCCAAGGCATCATATCTGAAGTAGCGGCTCTTGCCGGCTGCATCAGTCTCACTCTTGACCAAGCCACGCGGATCAAAGGACTTAGTACTGGTCAAGCTCTCGGTTCCAGCGCGATTGGTATGAATCAGGGTACGCACGACCTCCCGCTCTCGCTCATCCAGGCGATGGTTCTCGGTGTAAGTCGGAAACTGGATACTGGTGGGCATGGACAAGGAACCCAGAGACCCTGAATCCTTGCCGTCGGCTACGTTGTAACCCAAAGTCGTGACATTCCCCAATTCATCTGAATGCTGGGTCAAGCGCCGATAAAGGTCATATTCAAGCCGAACGGTACGCCCATCCGCGTCCGCCGCCGAAGTCAGCATACCATCCGCGTTGTACTGCAGCTTCGACGTTCCGCCAACCTGATTGGTGAGCCGCAGGAGCCGATTGAAAGCGTCATAAGCTTTCTGAAAAGTCTTGCCGCGAGCATCGGTAGCGCTCACTTGATTGCCGACCTTGTCATAGCTGTAGCGGGACACCCGCCCAAGGGCGTCGGTAAGCTTGACGAGGTTACTCGCGGCATCCAACTCGTAAACCGTGGCATGGCCGAGTGGATCGACGAATTTCGCCAAGTTGCCTGCCCTGTCGTAGAAGTACTGGCGAATGTTACCTTCGGGATCGATGGTTTTCGTGATCTGTCCGTAAATGTCGTACTCGTTCTGCCAACTGGCATCTGATGTGACGATACCGTTGGTTTCTATGCGTCCCTTGCGGGTCGTCTTGATAACCTGGCCCGCATCGTTAACCTCGTATTCGGTGATTCGCTGATCAGCCGTACCCGCCGCCTCGGTTTTCTTCAGCAGGTTGCCTTTTGCGTCATACTGGTACTGGGTCTTGAAGCCGACTTCGTCGATTTCCTCAATCGCTTGCAGATTCTGCGCCGAGTAACGACTTTGGCGGCTGGCCCCATCCGGGTAGTCAGTCCGGACGATTTGCTCAAATTCGTTCTTGGTGACGCGAGTGGAGTAGCCACGGGCGTTGGTGCGGGTTTCCATCCGCGCCGCCGTATCGTAACGCACTTCCGCATCGGTTCGGCCATTGGTGACCAGCCGGACCAACTGGCCCGAGCGGTTGTGGGTATAGTCTTCCACCCGCCGCCCGGCATCTGTTTGCGGGCCGGTGATCTTGCTGGCGAATTGTTTGTTGGCATCGTCAAAATCAAACGCATAGTCGGTTACCCCACCATCGGGGGCGGTGCGCTGCTTGACGATGGACCCGTTATAGGCAATTTGCTCGGCATGGCCAGCCGGGTCGGTGATTTGGATGATGTGGTTGTCGGCATCGTAAGCATAGGCCGTGGTGTTGCCTAGCACATCGGTGACTTGGGTCAGCCGGTTGTTGCCGTCATACTGGTATTTGACGCTGCGTTGCTGCAGGTCCAAGGCATTGCCCGCTATCGGATAATCGCGAACCTCGGTAAGCAGATTGCCGGTGTAGTGCAGGCTCAGCAACACCCGCCCGTTCGCATCCACCACGCCGCGAACAATGCCACCCGTGTCACGGGCCAGCCAGACGGTATTGTTGTTGCTGTCGCCATAGGCCACCACTTGGCCTTGGGTGTTGTAGTCGATCCAGTCGCCGTCCCGGTCCTGCCAGCGGAAGCCCTTGGGGTTGGCTACCGGCGCCAGGCTGATGCTGCCTTTGGCAAGTTGGGCCGTCAGCGTCGCCGTGTCTTGCGGGGGCAAGGCTTGCACCGTGCGTTTTTCCAGCGTGTCGCGGTTGCTGTAGGCATAGCGTCCGTTTTTGCCTAGGTATAACTCGTTCAAACGGCGGATGCCCTCCAGATTGACGACCGGGTTCGATGCGCCCGAACCTACACAGAGGCTGGCGTAATCCACGCTGACCATGACTGGCGGTGGGTAGTCGGTGCTGGAACTGCTCATCACGCGGTTGAAGGGCACGCTGCGATCAGGCAACAATGGCGCATTGGCTGCCGCTGGCTGCCAGTCCTCGTCCACGGAAACCCAACAATTGTCACTGCCGCCGGAAGCAGTTGACGCAGACGCACCGCTGCTTGCGGCGATGGTGCTGGTGGTGGTGTCGGCGGTTTGACTGCCAGTCAGGTTCTTCCAACTGAGCGATAGGCTTTCCCAGTGCGGGTTGAATTTCCATTCCTGCCCGTCCCAAGTCCGCGACCATCGCACTCGTCCACCTGTGCTTTGCACACCCAAGTCATCCACGTTGAGGGTGGCATAGCCATTCGGAAGGGAGACGTTCAGGCCGTTATCCTTGGCTTGAACAGTGGGAAGCAAGGCAAACAGTAGCCATAATAAGGCCAGTGCCCTAAACAACGGCGACAGTGCGAGGGATAGGCAGGGTACATTTCTCATGTTGGCTAAAACTCTTTCATTCCAGGTAGTAAGTTTGTTTTCATGGGCATGGCGTTCCGTTGCCCCTAGGCAGATAACTGCACTTTTGGCCCTTGGTGAGTATGGGCGTAGTCGCACCGCCACCGCCGCCAAAATCGCCACCTCCTCCTACGCTTATGCCACCCCCGCCGCCTATGTCGCCCCAGCCACCCCAGCCGCCGCCCCCACCGCCGCTCCCGCCACTACCACCACCACTGCCCCCGCCGCCGCCTCCGCTGCTTCTCGCGGTGCAAGTGCTATTACTACCACTGGCGTAGGTGGTGCAAACCGTTCCACTGCTGACGATTCCATTGGCGCAAGTGAAATCGTAGAGTTCACAGACGGTATTACTGTAGTTATAACAACCGCCGCCCGAGGCAGTGCCGCTACCGGCGGCGGCATCCAGTGATTGCAAGGCAACGACGCGATACGGAATGTTGATAACTTGCTTGGCTTCCAAGGTAGACGGCACATCCACCAAGAATTCATAGCGGAAATAGGCATCGCTTTGCGGCAACTGCTGGCGGACATGGTCGGCACGGATCAGGCCGTAGTTGGTCAGGGTCAGTTCGCCGTAAAACACCTCGCCCGCGTTCATCTTCGGCAGGTTGACGCTGGAAGGTTGCAGCAGCACAACCGGGGCCGGCACGTCGGTCTCGAAGGTGGCGTTGAGGATGATGTCGTAGCGGTCTTCAATCGTGACTTCACGCACACTCCAATCGACGGTGATGAGGTTATAGTCCAAAAACACCGCTTGGTTGAAGGTTACACCGGGCTTGATCTGCAAGCGCCCGCGCACTTCCTGGTGATTGGCTGCCGTCGCCCGGAACTGGTAGCGGCCCGCCGGCAGATTCTGGAACAGGGCTTCGCCCAGGCTATCGGTCGTCAGGTTGCGGGTGACGGTGGCTACGTTCTCGTTCTGCACGGTAATGGTTGCGCTCGCGAGTCCGGGGATCAGCTTGCCGTCCTTGCTCACCGTCGCCGTGTAGATGTCTGAAGCCTTGAACAACACGCTGCCCTGGCCGCTTTGGGTCAGGCTGACATAGACGTTGAGCGACTGCGCCGACACATTGTCGCCTTGGACATTGAGCTTTAATTCATAAATGCCGTCGGGCGTATCGGCCGGCGGGTTAAAGCTAAGGTCGATGGAGCGCGTCGCACCGATTGCCAGCGTACCGTTGGACTGACTGGCGAGGCTGACCCAGGCCGGGGCCGGGTTGCCGTCGGCCTTCGTCAAGCTGAATTTCAGGTTAAGCGCATCCTGCAAGCCCTGGTTGCGCACCTTTACCGATTCGACTTGGCTACCGCCTTGCGCCAAGCCGGTTTCGATGAAGCTAGGGGTGCTAACCAAGTAAGGCTTGGCCTCGGCCAGGGTGTAGTTGACCTTGATTTGGGTGAGCGGCTTAGGATGTTCGTCGCTGACGACATCAAGCACTAGCGCCCCGTTGGTTTGCGCGCTGTTGTCGGCGGTGAAGCCCACCGGCAAGTTGCCGGTCTGCTGTGCGGCCAAGGTGACGGGCGCGGGCAGTTGCGCGGTGATGCCTACGGGCAACTGCCCGGTCGTTTGACTGGCTGCATTGAGGGCAAGGCGGAGATTCGTTGCCGTCGAGCTTGGACCCGATTTGGCGACGAACGGGATGGTAAACGGGTAGTTTTTCGGAATGTTCAAATTATAGGGGCTGGGATTGACCGCCACCCGGTTGATGGTGAAAGATTTCTGTTCGGGCCGGTCAGTGACATCGGGATGCACCGCGCTGACTTTATACAACCCGGCATCCGTGATAGTCGGTGTGAAGAGGTAAGTAAACGTGCCGTCGCCACCCGTCAGCACACTGAACACCCGTTCGAAGCCTTGCTGGTTGAGGACAAGCTTCAATCGGGTATTTGGTAGCGGGGTTTGGGTTGCCCGATCCAGCGCCCGCCCGTTGATGATGACATCTTGGTCGCCAAAGGAAGTGCCGGGGCTTGCGGCAGTGACCTCGCCATAATAAGCGGTGTCGAGCAGGGAGACGGTTTTTTCAGCGCCGCGCCCGGTGATCGTGATTTCATCCGCTTCTCCAGTATGGTAACGAAGCTTGTCAACCTCAAGCCTAACGCGCAGGCTGTTTGGGCTGGACACGGGCACATTCACGGTGAACGCATCGGCTACATAGCTGGAATGCGCTGGGATGCGGACTACCGTCAGGCCGTTGGCGAGGGTGACGACATTCGCCCCCACGGCTTGTTGGTAAGGCTGGGTGGCGAGGACGTTGCCGTCGGCATCCAGCAGCTTGAAGCGCAATTCGGTCGATGGGTTCTGGCCGTTGCCGATGGCGGTCAGCAGTTCGACTTCGACATCGGTGGTGTTTTCGATGGTCAGTTTGAGTTTGCCGGTGGCCCCACGGGTGAAGTCGGCGGTGGACATGCCTACGACTAGGCTGCCATCGACCACATCCAGCGATTGGGTGCGGGTGATCTTGACCAACTCGCCCTCGTGCGGGGCAATTTCCACCCTGACCTGTGCCTGCGCCGAACTGGGCAGGTCGGCATAACCGCCGACGATGACCGCCGCCTGCCGAGTCTGGTTGGCATCCAGGCTGAAGCTTTGCGAGAGATGATCCTTGAATTGCGTCGATGCTTTATCAATCGGCAAACGAACGACCACCTGCACATTGTCGAGGCGGCTGGCGGAGTGGTTGACGACTTGAACTTGAAGCTGGTTCATCACGCCGCGCTGGATCGGCAAGCCGTCCACGATGCTGGCTTGCACACTGGGCAGCAACAAGCTTTTGGGCATTTCCACACCGTTGGCATCCACCGAGGCGACGGTGTAATTCCGTTCGCCGTCGATGTAGCCAGTGTCGGTTAAGTTCAGCGCAGTGATCGTCGAAGCGGTCAGCGGGGTCTTGTCCGCACCGGGGAGATCGGCATAGACCCGGTAGCCAGCAATATTGCCATTGGGCGCACGCCAACTCAGGCTGGGCTGGGCCGTGCCAATCTGGTCGATCTCCAAATTGGTCACCGGCAACAGGTTGGGATTCAGATACGCCGAGTTGGAGATGGGCGACTCGTTGCCCGCCGCATCCAGCGCGGTGACGGCATAAGCGCCTTGCGTGGACGACGGGTTGGCATCCATCGCTTGCGGGGCTAGGATGCCGGTTTTGAGCGGGGTTAGCCCGGTAGTGCTGGTGATGCCGGTTCCGGTGGCCCGGTAGAGATTGTAGCTGGCGACCTTGCCGCTGGTCGGCGCTTGCCATAGGGCGACGATGCCTTGCCCGGTCAATTGCAGCGCGAGGTTTTGCGGCGCACTGGGCGCGGTGGCACTGGCGATGACCGTGACCGGCGGACTCTGCCCGGAAATGCCTTCTTGCCCATTGGCTTGCCTGATGGATGCCACGGCATAAGTGAAGCTGCCGTCCTGCGGGGTTCGGTCGGTGTAGTCGGTGCCAGTGGGACGGGTCAGCGGCTGTAAGCTAGTCTGCCCCGGAGCTTGCCGGTAGAGTTGATAGCTGGCCGCGCCGTCCACTGCGGCCCAGGCGAGTTTGACCTTGCCGCCCGGCTGCGCCTTGGCGGTGAACGCCAGCGGCACATCCAAGGGCGGCAACTGGCCTTGATAGATTTGGAAGCGGTTGGAGGCCAACACCTTGGTGGAGACATTGTCTAGCGAATCTTTGGCCTGGAAGCTAAACGTCAATGTTTCCGGCTTGGCTTGTCCGGCATCGGCGGGCAGTGTAATGCTACCGCGCCAAGTGGTCGGATCGACCGCAACCAGCCCGTCCAACAGCAATGGGTTGCGGCCAGCGCCAGACAGCAGGGTTTGGACTGTCGGCGTGATTGCGGGCGGCTCGCTGAAGCTCAGTGTCGCCTCGACCGTTTGCGCGGGATCGTTGTTGATCGGCGAGGCCGGGTCCAAGGTGATGCCGGACAGCGCAGGCCCGGCGGTGTCGAGCTTAAGCGTGGCGCCCTGGTCGATTTCAGTGCCACGGTTGCCGACCAAGTCACGGGCCGAGAACAATGCATTGGCAACCCCGGAAGCCGTGTTGGCATCCACGAGGAAGCTGCCGGTGTAAGCGGTGTCCGAACTCTTGGCAAGATTGACCGTGAGCGGTGCGCCGCCTTGCGGGACGATGGACAGATACGGCGTACTCGACACCGCCTCGCTGGTGGTCAGGACCAGATCAACCAAGCCTTGGCCGATTTTGGCGGTGGCGGGATCGACCTTGCCGTGTGGGGTGTAGAGGATGGAAACCGCATGGGGCAAGCTGCTATCGGAGATCGCCGAAACCGCATTAGAAGGGTCTGAACTTGTGCCGACGGCATTGACAGACACTACGCGATAATTCCATACGCCGTCATGGGGCGGCAAGTCGTCGAAACTTATACCCGTCAACGGACTGGGGTTGACTTTGCTGGCCTGGGCTAGATCGGCGAATGCCGCCCCCGCCCGGTAGAGGTCGTAACCGATGGCATTCGGGTCATTCGACGCTGCCCACGTCAGGCGAATCTTCCCTGCCGCCTGTGCGGTGGCGGTCAGGTTGCCGGGGCTGGCGGGTATGCTGAGGTCTACCGTCACGGTCACGGCATTGGATGCCGGGCCGGTGCCGTAGGGATCGGTGGCGGTGGCTTGGATGCGGTTATTGCCCTTGGTCAAGGAAACCATACCCGAGAACAAGCCATCATTGCCCGCCGTGAGCGTGACGCCAGCGGCTTGGCTGTTAATCAGTAACTGGACAGTGCTGTTCGGCTGGGCGCTGCCGGACACGGTCACGCTGGTAGCGCGGGTGACCAAGCCGCTGGCGGGCTGGTTCAGTACCGGGGCGGGTGGTGGCACATGGGCCACGGTGATGGTGAAACCGGTGGTGGAAACGTTGCCCAGCGAGTCAACGGCTTGCAGGGTAAGCTTGTGACTGCCATTCGCCACGCCAGTCAAGCCTAGGCTGACACTGTATGCGCCATTGCCGCCGCCGCTGGCAGTGCTGATGGCGCTGCCATCCAGCAACAAGCCGATGCCGGCGACCCCGCTGCGGTCGCCTGCGGTGAAGCTGATCACGGCATCGCGGGCAAAACTTGCGCCGTCGGCAAGGGCCAGACCATTGGCGCTGATGTTGGACAAGGTTGGGCCATCGGTATCCGGCGGCGGCACGAAGTGGGAGTAGGTCACCGTCGCGATCTGCTCGCTGGAACGTCCGGCGATATCGGTCGCCACGGCTTTGATCGTGTAATCGCCGTCGGCCAAGGCGCTGGTGTCCCAATAATACCTAAACGGTGCCGCGTGGTAAGTGGCGAGCAGTTGCTGCCCTAAAAAGAATTGCACTTGGGCAAGCCCGGCCTGATCGGAAGCCTGGGCTTCAATGACGATGGGTTGGCGGATCAGGCTACCCGTGGCCGGGTTGTCCAGCGTCAACGCCGGGTCTTGGGTGTCGATCAACACCCCGCCGACCAAGCTGGCACTGATCAGGTTGCCATTCGCATCGCGGAACTGGGCATTGATGCTTTTCCGTCCGTCCCCATTGGAGGTGGTGAATAACAGCTGGGTTCGACTGTTCGCCAGCGGCAGGAACGGTTGCTGGCTGCCAAAGTCATTGCCCTCGGCAATGCGGTATTCGATGGCGTTGAGGCAGCCGAGGTACAGCAACACGCTGTGCTGGTCGAAATACGGGGCGGGGGCGACCAGCCGCACGGTGGGATTGAGCAGCGGGGCCAGACTCAAGAATCCAGTAAAATTGACCCCGAGCGGGGTCACCGCATCGCCCAGTCCGGTTGGGTTGGCGAGGCTATCCATGGGACCGCTGGCATGGCCCCACCAGTTGCCGGTCGCCTGGATTGCCGTGCCAGTCTGGTTGCTGATGGCCAACAGGGAATTGCCGACGAATTGCGAGCCGCTAATCGCCGGGGCGCTGGTGTCCAAGGCTTCCAGACCGGTGAGGTTGCGCAGGAAGCTTGCGCCGGTGATGGTCGGCGCGGACCCCCCCGAAGTGCGCAGGCCCATCAAACTATCGGTGATTTGCAGATATTTAAACGTCGGGCTAAAGCCACGCACGGTCAGCGCCGCCTCATTTTGCCCGCCGCCATAGCGCAGCGTCCAGTCTTCCAGCGTCAGCGCACCGTAGACGGCGGCGGACTTCTCTAGGTGTACCCCCCGCCAATCGCCCAAACCCGGCATCTGCGGCAATGCGCCGATCTGGCCTAAGAAACTGTCGTCTTTGGCACTGGTGAAAACCATTGCCTTGCCGGGGATGATTCGGTCCCGAACAGCGAATTGCGCATTCTCGCCAAATTTCACTACCACGCCATCGTCCAAAGTCAATTGTGCGGCAAAGACGGACGGGGTGGCCGACATCAAGAAAAGGCACAACAGCATTGCCATGACCATCCAAACAGAACCGCCGACAGGCAAACTCCATACGCGATGTTTTGCCACAGCGTACAAGTGTGGCTTTGACGGTTCGGTGGTCAGAATAGTCATGGTCTCGTACCCGTTAGAATCTCATCCTAGGCGGTTCAGCCGCGAAAGCCCGCAGCGCGGAGCGCGGCATAAGACACTTCATAGGCTTTGCCACTGGCGGTCAGCAATCTGGCGCGTGGTTCACCGGTCAATGGCACGGAGACCTCCACTTTTTCAACGGCCTCATTATGCGCGAAGCGGGACAAATCCAAGGAACCGGCAAGGACTACGGTGTAAGTCGTCGTGGCTTGCAAGGTGCTGAGGCCGGAGGGCAGGGTGGCCTTGACCGAAGCCGTGCCAGACGCGGTCGTGCCGGTGATGGCCGGGCTGAGAACCTCGGTCGCCGTACCGCTGGCCGGTACGATGCGCAGCAGGATGGTGTTCCCGGTCGGCACATTGACCGTTTCGAACACCACGTCCACCGGCCCGGTGGTCGTAGCGGGCAAGACTATGTCGGCATTGCCGGTAGGGTTGGCCGGTGTGGCGGAACCGGCCACGGAGGCGATGCGCAACGTGGGAGAATTGGCGATAAACACTGGGCCTGGCAAGTCCTTGACAAAGGTCGGTGACGTGCTGCCGGTGTAAGTGATGTTATTGGCCTCCAAGCGGATACGGCCTGGTGCGCCGCCATATTGGTACCAATAACCATCGCTGCCGCAGTATTGTCGGCGTGAGTTGCCTAAGTTGATGCATCCGCCATCGGCGGAGACCTGGCCAGTGCCTGTGATGGAGACGGCCATCAACCGGATGGCCCCGCCGGAGCCGCCCGCCCCCTGCCCACCCGTCCCGGTGCCGGCATTGCCGCCGCCATCGCCGCCAGTCGCGTCAATACTACCATTGATGGTCAATATGCCGGAGGTTGCCAGCAGCAAGGCTCCGCCGCCGCCGCCGCCGCCCGAGCCGGGATATAGTGTGCCACCGCGTCCGCCGCCGCCGCCGGAACCGCCCAGTAACGGTTGCAGCAAGGTCGAGCCATAGGCTTTGCCCAAAGGGACGTAATAGGCACTGCTGATACCACAAGCATACAAATAGTAAGAATATGCGCCAGTGGCATAACCGCCCCCAACACCATAGGACTTAAAATATCGCCCTGTGACGCATCCATCGGACCCTTCGATACCTCCCGCACCACCGCCCGGACCCAAGCCTGTGCCGCCCCGGATAATGCTGTCACGTTGCTGCACATCCTCGGTTCCGCCACGCCCCCCGTTATAACCGCCCGGACCGCCAAGCCCCGGAAGGCCGTCATCGGCCAGTGCCCCGTCGCCGGAGGTGCCGGTGGGTTTGGCGTCTCCGCCACGGATGTCAATGACACCGGCAATGGTGACATCGTTTTTCGCCAGCAGATAGACCGGTGTGTTGGCAATGTTCCTGATGAAAGTGACCGTCACCCCGGAAGGGATGTTGATGCTGGTGTAATTCAGCACGCCGGACTCGGGCAATGGGATGGCGGTGTTGACCGTCGGGCTGAGCGCCCCGTCGGACCCTGTGCTGCCACTATCGAAGGCCGCTTGCGCGGACAAGCTTGCGGCCAGAGTGGTCAGCATCAGCAATGATAAAGTGCCTCGCCGTGGGGCAAGGTCCAGCATCTGGGTTGGTATGTTCATCAGTACACCTCGTTGGTTTAAAACCATCCCGTATTAGGGGATTCGTGATTAATTCGTTTCTTCATCATTGCGGTATCACAACTCTAAGCGTGTTGGCCGGGGTTGCCGTGGCTGGTGTGCTACCTCCCGGAACCTGCAAACGCAGCACCCGGTCGCCAAGCGGGGCAGAGGGGTCGGCGCTGACTGGGATGGTCAACAATTCGCCAAAGCTGTCTTGCGACCAAACTACCCCGGCATAGGCAGACAGCCCTTCCGGCGGATCGAAAGCCATGCGGGTGACGCTCCCGAGATTGCTGCCGCGCACGATCAGGACTGTGCCCTTGCCCTGCTCTAAGAATATCGGCGCAACCGAATTCATCGTCGGCATGCTGCCAATGCCAAACAAGGCAGCGGCAGCATCGACAAATGCCAGCCCGGCATTGCCTGCGGTGGACAAACGCAATCGGCGTGTGATTAAAGGGGCATCGGTGGCGACTGTGACCGGAATCGTCAAACGAGTACCTGCCTCGCTGCTGACCGGCACACCTAAGGTAATGCCGGTGGCGGGTGCGACCGAGACGGCAGTGACAGTATCCAAGCCAAACCCGGTAATGCCAATGTTGCCCGAAGCCCCTTGCAGCCAGCCGTCCGGTTTCATGGTTTGGGCAACGGCATTGATCGCAACGCCTATCGCAGCCGAAGCCACGGTGCGGCTGCCAGGCTCAGGGTTAACCGGACCACCGCCGACGGCGACACCGACGGGGGTCGACAGCACGCCGGCATAGCTTGCACCGAGTTGGCTGGCGATGCGGATGCTATTAGCTGGCTGAGGCGCTGCGCTGGAATCCCCCGCTGCCGTAGTGACAATCACTGTGCGCAGGCCAGAGGCAGCACCCTCCGCCACGCTGGTGTAAAAACTCAGCACGGTTCCGTCGGCATTGCTGGTGTAAGGGCCAGTCACGGTAACGCCTTGCGCCGGATCGATGCGGACCGAGGTAATATTCGTCAACCTACGACCCCTTGCTGTCAATGCGAAAGTCGATTGTCCAGCCAGCAGCACCTGTGGCGACACGGAATCCAGTTCCGGTATCGGCTCTGAAATCAGGAATTTGCCGTCATTGGCATCGACTAATGGAAGGGGGTGGTCGGTTGCTGTGAAACTTAAACGGCGCGTTCCCAAGGTGGCATTGGCATCAATTTGCAAATTCACCGTCAATTCCGTGCCGTTGGCATTGACTTGGGGGCTTCCCACCGTGACACCTGCGGATGGTGTCAAGCTCACGGCGGTGATTTCTTGCAAACCGACGCCGCGCAAGGTGAGGGTAGTTTCTGTGCCAGTCACCCCCACATTCGGCGAGACTGAGCCGATGCCAGCGCCTAGCAGTACACCGACTGGTTCTGAGAGGGGTTGCAGCGGCAGCGGCGAAGACACCGGGACGTTTTCACCATTCAAAACCCGCACGGCCGGTGAAAGCAAGCCGGAATAAACAGGCCCCAACTGGTTTGCGATCAAGAAATGGGCATCGGAAGGACGCATGAAAACAAGCGGCTGGCCGTTTGATTCTAGCACCAACAGGCGCCCCCCTAGATCGGCGTTTAGGTCGATTTGCACTCTGAAAATCAATTCAGTACCCGATTCGCTGACACTTGGGGAGCCTACCGTTGTACCCGCTGCTGGCTGTAAGGCCACCGATGTGACGGTATCCAGCCCTGTGCCATGGAGGGTCACTGTCGCGGTGCTTCCAATCACGCCGCCATTAGGCGAAACTTCGGTAATCGCAGAGCCAAGCAACACCCCGACTGGCAGTGAAGCAGGCTGTAATTCTAAACTTGCGGGCGGTGACGTAGTGTCACCCACCTTGACACCCACCAAACCGGAGGCGATAGGAGTGATTGACCCTCCCAAACCGTTGACCACAGTGAACGTATTGGCAGGGCTGTAGACACCCGGAGTCGCCCCGGCAGGGGTGGTCACTTGCACAATGCGGCTATTGGCGGTTGCGGCGGCGGTAATGTCTAGGACTGCCGTCAAAAGCCTGCCATCCGCACTGACCTGTGTTTGAACCGAATCCACATTGATCCCAGCAGCAGGGAACAGGCTCACCATGCCTTGGTTCAAGTAATGACCGTGAATGGTCAAGTTGACCCGCGATCCGGGGATGGCGAGCAGCGGTTCTATGGAATCAATACTCGGCATCCCTGACATAATTTGCACCACTGCCTTGGACGGGTCGGTGAAGGCAATCGGATTGCCGCTGGCATCCTTGATCGTCAACTTGCGTGGGCCGATTGCGGCATCGGAGGCGGTGTCAAAGCTTACTTGAATCAGGCGTCCATCGCTGCCGACAGTAACCGGGCCGGTGACAATACCCGTGTTGGGCGTCAAGCTAACTTGCACTCCGGCAGGGATATTCTCGCCATATAGGCTCAGTGTCGGGTTGTCGCCAACGATCCAACCCTGCGGGGTCGTCGATGTCAATACCGCGCCGGTCGTTATTCCGACAGACGCACTTATTGCACTCTCTTGACGAGTAACCTGAGTGGCATCGGTGGCAACAACAATCCCTACGGGAGGTGAGTAGGATGTGTTTACGCCGCGGAAGTCGGTTGTGATGAATATCGGTACGCTGACGGATTGTAAATTATTAGAGGTGACGGACAGGCTTACCGTACCGGCTTGCACCGGTTGGATGATGATATTTGTGCTGGTCTGCCCGGCAGGTATGACTACACTGGAAGGTGTTACCAGGGCCTTGGCCGTATCAGAAACGGAGAAGTACAGCGTATTTTCACGATAGTCCGGCTTCGAGAGGCGCACAGTGATGTTGTGTGGTTTGTTGTCAGGCGGCAATGCAATCGGCGTTGGCTCGACGGCGATAGTCGGTGGAACTGGGGCTTCAACACTCAATGCTATCGAATTCGACAGCCTATACTGGCTGGGGTTAAGCGGTTCAGGGAAGCGCACTTGCGCTTGCAAGTTGCCCAGCACAGTCTGGTTAGGCAGAGTGGCGATTAATTGCGTGGCGCTGACGACTTGTGTAGGCACAGCGGCGGCATTGAACAATACTTCTGATCCGTTCAAGAAATTGCGACCAGTGACGGTAATCGCTAATGGGCCGGCACCCGCCAGCACTTTTGTCGGCGAAATGGCTGTGATCGCGGGCAGCATAGGCGTGACAGTGACGGCATTGGGAAGTGTCAATTCGCCCGCATCGGTTTGTAGGTGCAAACTGGCTGCTCCAAGCGAGACATCCGGGGCTGCGGTGAGTTGGAAATTGGCCTGGCTACCCGAACTACCACTCGCGGTCAGTAGCAAACCGGCAAGGTCAAACGAACCCACGGCACCGTCCAGTCGGGTTCCGTTCACTCTAAAGTTTAGGGTTTGCCCTTGCTCTACTGTGTTAGGCGTAACGCTTAGGATGACGGGCGACACCCCAACCGACAAGACACCGGCGCTAACCAGGTACGGGATGCCCCGCAAGCCCCATCGAACATTGCCGGTGATATCGCCAGATGGGACGCTGACGCCATTAATCCTATTCCCGGTGGCTTTATTGCCCACCCCCGAGGGCGATGCCGCCAAGTCAATCGTGATTGCCGCACCTAGCTGGTCGTGGATATTCAGATAGTTGAACACGGGCGAGGAACCTGTCACGGCAAGCCCGCTGCCATGGGCAAACTCCACATAGTCCAGCCGCGTTTTGACGGTGCTGGGACCGAAACCCCATTGTTTCCAATCGCCGGGGGCGGCGGTCTGGCCTTGCCGGGTTTTGTCGGATAACACCCGGATTGGATTCGCCGCCGTGCCTAGCGCCTGAATGCTGCCCGCTTGCACCGTCAGGCTGGCTTTCGCGCCCATGTAGACGGTTGCGCCCGCATCAATAGTCAATGCCGCGCCGTTTTGGATGGACACGTCGCCGCTGAGTAAGTAAGGTCCGTCGGCCACAGTCCAGTGAGCATTCGACGTAATTGCCCCGGAAACTGGGGTTTGGGCAAGGGCTGCTGGAACAAATAGCAACAGAGCCAACAATATTAGGCAGGTTTGGATCAGCAGACCACGGAAATCCCCCCTGCCCCCCTTTTGCAAAGGGGGGTTGCCCTTGTTCGCTATCTTTCCCACGCTCCAGCACTTGAC
>CAIYCT010000470.1 GCA_903924765.1 uncultured Rhodospirillaceae bacterium
CACAACCACGTCGCCTGTTTCTAGCACTCGCAGCCGCGCCCGGACAGCATCAATCGCACTTTGCAGTTCTATCTTTATTCTTAATGACGAATCGGCAACGAGCGCAGGATCAGCATGCCGTATTATGGTCCTGAGCTGGCCAATACGGCGATCAACATAACGAGGCATGGTTGGCGCGGAGGATAGCTTAGTAATATCATTTATGCTCATCCACCTCGCCTTGCCAACCTGCACAAGCGGAGCATTAAGCAACCTTTGATGCAACCGCTGTTCGTAGAGCTCAAGACTTGTTGTGAGTATCATCTTAACAACCGCGTTGAGGCATCGCAAAACCTAGGCAGCAACTCGAAGTCTGAGCCCACCCTCTCACCGCGCACCAACATTAGCGCGGTGAGAAAGGGGAAGAGATCACGATGTTGCTTCGCAAAGTGTAATACCGAGAATAGGAGCGAAAATACTTTCAACTGCACGTCCCCATTCCACCACGGCACTATAAGAAAGTCGGAAAGCGCCCAGCGCGCGATTGTTATTGATGTCACCGCCAAGCAACTGGAATGCTTTCTCTTCATCTGCAACCGTAGCAAAAGCATAAGGCGGAACATGAATACGCTCGGCTTCCTGCCACAGCGAGCAATCACATTCATGGACGGTTACTGACTTCACGTTTTCCCGTAACCACAGCAGTTCTGGAGACTTCTCATAGGTCTCATACTTCTCTTTGGTATATCGGTTTTCGACGAGCGTTTTAGTTGCGGACGGCAGTGCAGTCGCGGCGGCATTGATAGTGTCAATGGCGCCAGGTATAGCGCCAGGGCCAGCAACAATGGGTACTAACAACCGGACCGCGACGCCTTTTTTGACCGCCGTTGCGTCGAGCTTGATTACTTGGAAAAAAGACAAAACTGAACGAGCCGCATTAGCGCCCACATCTACAAGGATATCTCGATCTTGCCCAAGCCCGTCCAGTATTGCAACTCCAGCATCAAGATAATACTGGCGGAGCGAATCCATGGATGTAACATTTGCTGTGGCGGGTGTAGCCGAGAACAACAGAAGCTCCGAGGTATCAGATACCCCAATTTCAAAGAAAAGTGGGAGATTGTGCTGTTCGTCAATGCTGATAAGAAGTGGCATTCGCCGCTTGTTCTGTAGAGCGGTAGCAACCAACATTGATGCGAGTGTTGAGATGATCGTGGTCTTGCCAACTCCGCCCTTGCTATTGGCAACAACAGTCAAACTTGAAGTCATGATTTGCACTCCTCTGCCTTCATCTTAAGCAACATGGCGGTTGCGGCGCGTCCATCTGTTGGAAACTGGGGACTAGAAAACATAGGTGACTCTTTTGCGTTGTCAGCAAGTAATGGCCGGGATGCCGGCAGCACTGCCGCCGGAAGCTTGGGTGTTGAGGGAGTTGCGTCAAGGTCAGCAGGTCGGCGGGGCTTTCGGCCATGAGGAAGAACACGAGTATGACCGGAGAGGCCGGCACGAAAATAGAGCTGGGCGAGGCGGCGCCCGGTGAACTGGGCGCCGTTTGAGCGCGACACAGAGGCTGTCGTCAGGGCTTCAGCGACTTTATCCCAGCTGAGTCCAAGAGAGCGGAGGTGGTCGATTGCAGGCAAGAGCGGATTGAAAATCGCGCGGTCAGTTGTGTCAGCAGCGGCGGCGGCGGCGGCGAGGGAGGCTCCTGCTTGGATGATGGAGTCGATGTCGGCCATGGGCGTGTCCTGTGTTGAGGAACACCACAAGATTGGCAGCGAGCGCGGCAAAAGTCAAGGCATAACGCAGTGATAATGCAGGGATAAAGCACATGCATTAAAGGGCTATCACTGCGATAACGTAGGAATGTCACTGGGATATCTCAGGGACAAAGCGGGAGTATCGTAAAATCAGTAGGTTAGCAATGGGGCGGATGGGCATCGTCGAAAATCTTGCAATTACGGGGGGTTGGGCGTATGGTGAAATCGTGGGAGTTTCAGGTTTCTGCAAGGGGGAGACGGTAAACCGTCAATCCCTTGCCAGGGAGCTTCGCCCCCGTGGACCCCGTAGAAAGTAAGAAAGGGCGCGCCATGGGCGCAAAAAGTGAAGAGCGGAGGCGAAAGCGGATGGTGTCAATACGCGTGCTCCCCTCAGAGCACGCGCTGCTGACTCAGAAAGCCAGCGAGCGCGGGCTGTCTGTCGCCGACTACGCGCGCGCTGTCATGCTCGTTGAAACTCCAATCGGGGTTAAAGTTCGGCGGCGTGTCACGGGCACGGAAGAGCAGATCGCCCAGCTGGCAACCCAGGTTGCCTTGCTTTTGGCTGAGCTTGGAAAAATCGGCAGTAACATTAATCAAGTCGCTCACGCCTCGAATTCTGAGCACGCGCATGACCGGTCGTGCATCATTCCAGCTGAGGAAATAGCCACCCTCGCCGCCGCCGTCGAGCCGATCCGGGACGCGGCATTGGCGCTTCGCGAGGCCGCTTTGACGGCTCTCCGTGTCAACCACACCGACGCCGGAGAGTAAGATGATTTCCGGCGGCAAAACAGTCAGCCAAGGCGCCCATGCGGGTAACTTGATCAAGGAGCTCACAGACAAAAACGACGTAGATCAGCAGGCTCAAGACGTGTTAGCCGTCCATGTGCAGGGTGGTGCGACGATTGGAACCGCTCATCGCGAAATCGTCGAAAACGCCATCGCTAACATCAATGTCGCAAATTTCAAGCGGGTTGAACCGGGCTGGCATTGCTGGATTAGCCCAGCGGAAAAAATGTCTGAACAGCAATGGGCGCGGGCGTGGGATATCTATGAAGAAATTTTAGATTTAAGGGGTCACTCATACCTTTCTGTAAAGCACGCGAAAGGCGCGCGTGAAAATCACGAACACCGATATTATGATCGCTCAAACGCGGACGGGAAAGCACAAAATATTTGGCAAACCAAGTACCGCGATCAAACTGCGCGGTTAATTATGGAATTTGAATTTGGCCACAAATTTACGCCGTTCTTAGAATTCCACGAACAACTGATTATGAAATATCTGAAGAAAGCCCAACGCCCCGACGTGATGGCATGGGTTCGCGAAAATGTGCGAGAGTGCGGATACGCTGACAAAGCCGTCACCACTCAAAAAGAGCGCTCGGAAAATCTGCGGTCGGATATCCCACACGCTGACGTTGCCACCATGCTTGTTGAGGCTTGGCATGAATCAAAGAATGGCGCCGAGTTTCTGACCGAGCTTGCCAAGCGCGGCTTGAGCCTAGCCAGGGGCGACCGGGTAGACGCGCTGATGGTCACCGGGCCGGGAATCACAGACGCCGCCCTCACTCGCCTGCTGGTTGCTGGTCACAAAGCGCTTGGTCGCAAAGATGAAATGCCGAACGCCAAGTCCGCGAAGACGGCGGTAGACACAAAACTCGCAGACCTTGACCTAGCCAACCTGCCGACCCTCGATCAGCTGCGCACCCCAGCCAAAGAGGCGAAGTCGGACTCTGTTGAACAGCGGCAGGCTGACCGGGAGATCAAGGCACAAGACGCCGCCAAGGCCAAGCCGATCAAG
>CAIYCT010000471.1 GCA_903924765.1 uncultured Rhodospirillaceae bacterium
CCATTAAGAAAGCCACGCCCAGTAGAAATAACGATACAAATGGAATGCTGTTGACTATGCCGTCTCCGGTTTCAAAGCTGATGATCAAAGGCATCAAAACCAGCCCGGCGGCGGCCGGCGCAGGCACACCTGTGAAAAAATTATATGCGTAAGGCGGCAAATCCGCCTCACCGATCATTGTGTTGAAGCGAGCCAACCTTAATCCGCAGCACACCGTATACAGCATAACGATGGCCCAGCTGATGCCGCCGCCTTGGGACATCACCCAGAAATACAGGATCAAGGCTGGCGCTACACCGAAGCAAACGAAGTCCGACAGCGAATCCAGCTCGGCTCCGAACTTGGAAGTGCCCTGCAACAGACGGGCAACGCGTCCGTCAAGCCCGTCCAAAATGGCCGCCAGTACGATGGCGATCACCGATTGCTGATATTGACCATGAATGGCATAGCGGATGGCCGTCAGCCCCGCGCACAAGGCCGACATGGTTAAAACGTTCGGGATCAGACGGTTGATGGACAAACCGGTGATGCGGGGAATGCGTCTTCTGCGCGACATGGTTACCGTACCTCAGCCAAGCGGGGAGCGCCCCCGGTATTGAAATCCGCCAAAACCGTTTCACCGGCAATGGTCCGCTGACCAACCGCCACCAAAGGGACTACCGTTTCGGGCAGATAGATATCCACCCGCGAGCCAAAGCGGATCAAACCGAAACGTTGACCGGCTTGCAGCACGTCGCCCACCTTGGCGAAACATTTGATCCGTCGGGCGACCAAACCGGCGATCTGGACCACGCCGACCTCGGTCCCATCCTCCAAATTGAGGCGCACCCCCAACCGCTCATTGTCCAGGCTGGCCTTGTCGAGCGAGGCGTTGAGGAACTTTCCCGGCACATAGGTGATATGGGCCACGGTTCCGTTCAAAGGCGATCGGTTCACATGCACGTCAAACACGCTCATAAACACCGAAATCTTTAAAACGGTCGGGGCTTGCAGGGCCAGTTCGGGCGGAGGAACGACCGAGCCCACGAAACACACCTGCCCATCGGCGGAACTGATCACCAGGCCCGGCTGAACCGGCGTCACCCGATCGGGGTCGCGGAAAAACGTGGCGCACCACACCGTCAGAGCGGCGCCCAACCATCCTAGCGGCGACCACAACCACGCCAGAAGTGCGGTTGAAACGGCGAACAAGGCAATGAACGGCCTGCCTTCGGGGTGAATGCGGGGCGCGATGTAATCGGCCATCTTGATGGTCATGGGAGATTCGTTCCGAACCGTGAGAAGTTGTAAGGACACCCACTCATAGCACCGACCTTGCCCAAAAAAAACAGAAGATGAGTTTATGAAAACTTGTCTAGCGTCATTCGATCCCGTTGACTTTCATCGCGACCATGCGAGAAATAGAGAAAATTAAGGGGAAAAATTCTATGGCCGAGGTCAAAACCATTAGCGTTGGCGGCTTCGCGCTTCCCGTCAGCGAAGACGCAATGAAGGAAATGGGCGAGGCCGTCCATAATATTTCCTTGGCTCCCATCGTGTTCAGCTTCGAATACTGCCGCATCAAGTTTCGCTGCACCTGCAATGAATCCGCACAGGGACAGCCTAAGCTGACTCTTTATGGCCGCTTGGGCGGAGTTCCGTTTACCGCCGAATCCACAATCGGACGGTTGGCGGCGCTAACCGTCGTCAAAGCGGCCAATCGCGATTTGAACGGCATGATCGGCCTAGAGGACGGCACCATCATCCTTAACCACCAAATCGCCATCCCGTCGCCGGTCACCGCCACCAGCCTGATCAGCGCCATTGTGACCACGTTGGCACGTGCAACACCTTATATTTCCTTGTTGTTTGAAATTATTGGCGCGCCAAAATCCAAGTCCACCCTCCCACCCCTTTCCCATCCATAGGTGTAGGATTGCGCTTGAGTTATCGCCGCTCTCTGATATCGTACCGGCCTTCCAGTCTGGGAATTAACGCTTCGAAAAGGGAACCACTCCATGGCAAAAATTAAGGTTGTCAATCCGATCGTAGAGTTGGACGGCGATGAAATGACCCGGATCATCTGGCAGTTCATCAAGGAAAAATTGATTCTGCCCTATCTGGATGTGGATTTGAAATATTACGATCTGGGCATCGAATACCGCGACCAGACCGACGACAAGGTCACGGTCGAATCCGCCGAAGCGATCAAGAAATACGGCGTCGGCGTCAAGTGCGCCACCATCACCCCCGACGAAGCGCGGGTGGAGGAATTCAAGCTGAAGAAGATGTGGAAGTCGCCCAACGGCACCATCCGCAACATTCTGGACGGCACCGTGTTCCGTGAGCCGATCATCTGCAAAAACGTTCCCCGTTTAGTTCCCGGTTGGACCCAACCCATCGTCATCGGCCGTCACGCCTTCGGCGATCAGTACAAGGCCACCGACTTCAAGGTTGGCGGCCCCGGCAAGCTGACCATGACCTTTACCCCCGCCAATGGTGGCGCTCCCGAAGTCCATGAAGTGTTCGACTTCCCCGGCTCGGGCGTGGCCATGGGCATGTACAACGTGGACGAATCCATCCGTGGCTTCGCACGCGCGTGCCTCAATTACGGTCTGGCGAAAAAGTGGCCAGTTTACCTGTCCACCAAGAACACCATCTTGAAGGCCTATGACGGTCGCTTCAAAGACATCTTCCAAGAGATCTTCGAGAAGGAATTCAAGGCTGACTTCGACAAGGCCGGCATCACCTATGATCATCGTCTGATCGACGACATGGTCGCTTCGGCCATGAAGTGGTCGGGCGCCTTCGTTTGGGCCTGTAAGAACTATGACGGCGACGTGCAGTCGGACACCGTGGCGCAAGGCTTCGGCTCGTTGGGCCTGATGACCTCGGTGCTGCTGTCGCCCGACGGCAAGACCGTGGAAGCGGAAGCCGCCCACGGCACCGTTACCCGCCACTACCGCGAACACCAAAAGGGCAAGGAAACCTCGACCAATCCCATCGCGTCGATTTATGCCTGGACCCGCGGCCTGTATTATCGCGGCAAGTTCGACAACACCCCCGAGGTGATCAAGTTCGCCGAAGCGTTGGAAGCCGTCTGCGTCGAGACCGTGGAATCCGGCTACATGACCAAGGATTTGGCTATCCTGATCGGCCCCGATCAACCTTGGCTGACCACCACGCAGTTCTTGGACAAGCTGGACCAGAACCTGCAAA
>CAIYCT010000472.1 GCA_903924765.1 uncultured Rhodospirillaceae bacterium
CGCTCCTTGGCGCTGCCGTCCACGGGCCAGAACGCGATGCCGTCCAGCGCCAGATTGCGACGGGCCTCCGGCAGATCGCGCTTGGTGAGTTGCGCGAACACCTCGGGGGGAACCATGATAACCGCCTTTATCTTCTATATGTTCGCAGCGGTGCTGGTGGCGTCCGGCGTGATGGTGATCTCGTCGCGCAATCCGGTCCACTCGGTGCTGTTCCTGATCCTGGCCTTCTTCAACGCCGCCGGATTGTTCTTGCTGCTGGGGGCCGAGTTCCTGGCCATGTCCCTGGTGATCGTTTATGTGGGCGCGGTGGCGGTCTTGTTCTTGTTCGTGGTGATGATGCTGGACATCAACACCGCCGAATTGAAGGACGGCATCTTGCAATATCTGCCCACCGGCGCGGTGATCGGCATTTTGCTGCTGGTTGAATTGGTGGCGTTGTTCGGCAGCTGGGGTTTTGCTCCCGACGTCGAGGCGATCATTCAATCGCAAACCCCGCCCATCGCTCAGGCGACCAACACCGAAGCCTTGGGCATGCTGATCTACACCAAATACGTCTTCTTGTTCCAAGCCTCGGGGTTGATCCTGTTGGTGGCGATGGTGGGGTCGATCCTGCTGACGCTGCGCCGTCGCGAAGGCGTCCGCCATCAGAAGATCGCTGACCAAGTGGCGCGCACCACCGAAACGGTCAAGTTGCACAAAGTTCAGACGGGGAGGGGCATCTGATGTTCGAAATCGGTCTGGCCCATTACCTGACGGTCGCCGCCGTTCTGTTTACTCTGGGCGTGTTCGGCATTTTCCTGAACCGGAAAAACGTCATTATCATCATGATGTCGGTCGAGCTGATCTTGCTTGCGGTCAACATCAATATGGTCGCCTTCTCATCGTTCTTGAACGACATGGTCGGCCAAGTTTTCGCTATGTTCATTTTGACCGTCGCCGCCGCCGAAGCGGCCATCGGTTTGGCCATTGTGGTCGTGTACTTCCGCAACCGTGGTAGCATCGCGGTTGAGGAAATCAGAGAGCTAAGGGGGTAATCGCGGCCATGTACATCGCAGTCGTATTCCTGCCTCTGCTGGGCTCCATCATCGCCGGACTGTTTGGTCGGGTGATCGGCGACCGCGCCTCGCAAGTGGTGACCTGCACCGGGTTGGGCCTGTCCGCCTTGTGCGCGGCCCTGATCTTCCAAACGGTGGCCATCGACGGCCATTCCGTTACTGTTCCGCTGCTGACCTGGATCAAGTCGGGCGGCCTGGACGTGTCGTGGGCCTTGCGTTTCGACACGCTGACCGCCGTGATGCTGATCGTGGTGACCTTCGTGTCGTTCATGGTTCACGTCTATTCCATCGGCTATATGTCGCACGATCATTCCATTCCGCGCTTCATGAGCTATCTGTCTTTGTTCACCTTCGCCATGCTGATGCTGGTGACGGCGGACAATCTGGTGCAGATGTTCTTTGGCTGGGAAGGGGTGGGCGTAGCCTCGTACCTATTGATCGGCTTCTGGTATCATAAGCCATCGGCCTGCGCCGCCGCCATCAAGGCCTTCGTGGTCAACCGTGTCGGCGATTTCGGTTTTGCATTGGGCATCTTCGGGACCTTCTTCCTGTTCGGCACCGTTGGGTTCGACGACATCTTCGCCGCCGCGCCCAGCAAAGCGCAGACAATCGTTCATTTCTTCGGCTGCGACGTCAACGCCATCACCATCGTGTCGCTGTTGTTGTTCGTGGGCGCCATGGGCAAGTCGGCCCAACTGGGGTTGCATACCTGGTTGCCCGACGCCATGGAAGGCCCGACCCCGGTTTCCGCCTTGATCCACGCAGCCACCATGGTGACTGCCGGTGTGTTCATGGTCTCGCGCATGAGCCCGCTGTTCGAACAGTCCGAAACCGCATTGGCGGTGGTGACCATCATCGGCGCGGCCACGGCGTTCTTTGCCGCCACGGTCGGCTGTGTGCAGAACGACATCAAGCGGGTGATCGCTTATTCCACCTGTTCGCAATTGGGTTACATGTTCTTCGCCATCGGCGTGTCCGCTTATCCGGCTGCCATTTTTCACCTGTTCACCCACGCCTTCTTCAAGGCGCTGCTGTTCCTAGGCGCGGGTTCGGTCATACACGCCATGAGCGACGAACAAGACATTCGCAAGATGGGCGGCATCGGCAAGCACATCAAGGTCACCTGCGCTTTGATGTGGATCGGGTCGCTGGCTTTGGCGGGCATCCCGCCGTTCGCTGGTCACTATTCCAAGGACGCCATTCTGTCCGCTGCATGGGCCTCGGGTTCGACCTCTGGCCATATCGCGTTCTTCCTGGGCATGGGTGCGGCTTTCATGACCGCGTTCTATTCCTGGCGGTTGCTGATTCTGGTGTTCCACGGCAAGCCTCGCGCCGACGATCACGTCATGGGTCATGTGCATGAATCGCCGCTGGTGATGATCATTCCGTTGCTGGTACTGGCCGTTGGCGCAGTGTTGTCCGGCGCGGTCGGCCACGATATGTTCGTGGGCGAGGAAAATCATGAATTCTGGCGCGCCGCCATTGCCATTCTGCCCGATCACACCGCCTTGGCCAGCGTCGAGCATGTGCCCGATTGGGTCGAGCACGGACCGTTGGTTTTGGCGGTATCCGGCATTGCCTTGGCGTATCTGCTGTATGTGGTGTTTCCGGCGGTGCCCAGCTTCCTGGCGACCAATCTGCGCGGTCTGTATCTGTTCGCGCTGAACAAATGGTATTTCGACGAGTTGTATGACTTCCTGTTCGTTCGTCCGGCCTTTAAAATTGGTCGCGGTTTCTGGCAGGGCGGCGACGGCGCGTTGATCGACGGCGTCGGTCCCGATGGGGTGGCCGCTGCCGCCAAAGATATCGGTCGCCGCGTCGCATTGCTGCAAAGCGGATATCTGTACCACTATGCTTTTGCCATGCTGATCGGCATCGTTGCCATCGTCAGCTGGTACGCGTTCATGGCCCACTGATCTAGAGAGCGGATAACGACTATGGAAAACTGGCACTTGCTCTCTTGGACGACCTTCCTCCCCTTGGTGGGAGCGGCGCTCATTCTGGCCATTCGTGGCGATGACCAAGCCGTTGTGGCCCGCAATGCCCGCAATGTGGCGCTGCTGACCTCGGTGGTGACCTTCATCGTGTCGTTATTGATCATGGTGGTGTTCGATCCGACCCAAGGCGGGTTCCAATTGAAGGAAACCGCGCGGTGGATGCCTGGTTTCGGCGGCGCCGCTGGAATCGGTTACGCCATGGGCGTGGACGGCATCTCGGTATGGTTCGTGCTGTTGTCCACCTTCCTGACGCCATTGTGCATTCTATCGTCGGTGGGCGCGGTGGAGAAGCGGGTCAAGGAATACATGGTCGCCTTCCTGGTGTTGGAAACCATGATGGTCGGCATGTTCTGCGCGCTGGACCTGATCTTGTTCTACCTGTTCTTCGAAGCGGTGCTGATCCCCATGTACCTGATCATCGGGGTATGGGGCGGGGCGCGCCGGGTCTATGCGGCTTACAAATTCTTCCTGTACACCCTGCTGGGCTCGGTATTGATGCTGGTGGCCATGTTGGCCATGTATTTCGAAGCGGGCACCACCGACATTCCGTCGCTGATGCTGCACACCTTCCCAATCCATTTGCAGACATGGCTGTGGCTGGCGTTCTTCGCCTCGTTTGCGGTCAAGGTGCCCATGTGGCCGGTTCATACTTGGTTGCCCGACGCTCACGTCGAGGCGCCCACTGCCGGTTCGGTGATTTTGGCGGGCGTGCTGCTGAAAATGGGCGCTTACGGGTTCATCCGGTTCTCGATCCCCATGCTGCCGGTGGCATCGGCCGACTTCACTCCCCTGATCTACACCTTGTTCATCGTCGCGGTGATCTACACCTCGCTGGTGGCGTTGGTGCAGGAGGACATGAAGAAACTGATCGCCTATTCTTCCATAGCCCATATGGGCTATGTGACGGCGGGGCTGTTCTCGGCCAACCCGCAGGGTGTCGAAGGGGCGTTGTTCCAGATGCTGTCGCATGGCGTGGTGTCCGCCGCCTTGTTCCTGTGTGTCGGCGTGGTTTATGACCGCATGCACACCCGCGAGATCGCCCGTTACGGCGGTCTGGTGGATCGCATGCCGCGTTACGCGCTGGTGTTCATGATCTTCACCATGGCCAGCGTCGGCTTGCCGGGTACGGCTGGTTTCGTGGGTGAGTTCCTGGTGCTAATGGGCTTGTTCCAATCCAACACCTGGGTCTCGGCCTTTGCCGCCACCGGCTTGGTGCTGGGTTGCACTTACATGCTGTACCTGTATCGCCGGGTGATTTTCGGCAAGTTGGAGCGGGAGGATTTATTCTCGATCCTAGACATCAATGCCCGCGAAATCGCTATTTTCGCACCGCTGATCGCCGTGACCATCTGGATCGGGGTCTATCCGTCCACGGTTCTGGGACCCATGCATGCGTCGGTGGACAAGCTGTTGCATGATTATCAAGCGGCGCAAGCAGCGGCGCACAACCTTTCAATCGCTGATCGCTAGGGAGAAATCGGATGATAACCGCGGATCTTGCTACGGTTCTTCCCGAGCTGCTGCTGGCCTTGGCCGGTTTGGGTTTGTTGATGTTCGGGGTGTTCCATAAGGGCGACGCCACCCGCGTGGTGTCGGTTTTGGCCATCCTGGCTTTTGCCGCCGCCTTGCTGGTGATGGCGAAAGGCGATACGCAATCCATCACGGCGTTCAACGGCTTGTTTCAGGTTGATCGCTTCACCGTGTTCTCCAAGGGGTTGATCCTGTTGGCGGCGGCTTTCACCACCGCAATGTCGGTAGATTTCCTGGAAAAGGAAAAGATTGGCCGGTTCGAATATCCGGTGCTGATTGTGTTTTCGACCCTGGGCATGCTGACCATGGTGTCTGCTGGCGACTTCCTGACCCTGTATATGGGGCTGGAACTGCAAAGCTTGCCGCTGTACGTGCTTGCCGCCTACAACCGCGACAATCAGCGGGCCACCGAAGCGGGTTTGAAGTATTTCGTGCTGGGCGCTTTGGCGTCGGGGCTGCTGCTATATGGCATTTCGCTGGTCTACGGTTTTGCCGGAACCACGCAATTCTCGTCGCTGACCCTGGTTTTGGGCGCGACCGAAGGGGCGGCTCCGTCCATGGGCGTGATTGTCGGCATGGTGTTTATCCTGGCCGGTTTGGCGTTTAAGATTTCCGCCGTTCCATTCCATATGTGGACGCCCGACGTCTATGAGGGCGCGCCCACCTCGGTGACCGCATTCTTCGCTGTTACTCCCAAGATCGCGGCTTTCACCCTGTTGATCCGAGTCCTGGAAGGGCCATTCGGTCAATTGGGACATCAATGGCAGCAGGTCATCGTGGTCATCGCGTTGTTGTCCATGTTCGTCGGGTCGTTTGGCGCGCTGGGTCAAAACAACATCAAGCGTCTGCTGGCCTACAGCTCCATCGGTCATGTGGGCTTCGCCTTGGTTGGCCTCGCCGCTGGAACGGAAATGGGCATTCAGGGCGTGTTGGTCTATTTGGCCATTTATCTGTTCATGAATATCGGCGCTTTCGCCATCGTCATGCTGATGCGCCGCAAGGGCGTCGCGGTCGAGGGCGTGGACGATCTGGCCGGTTTGTCCAAGACTCATCCCGCTCTGGCTTATGTGATGGCGGGCGTGATGTTCTCCATGGCCGGCATTCCTCCATTGGCCGGTTTTTGGGGCAAGTTCTACGTCTTCATGGCCGCCGTGCAAGCGGGGTTGTGGAC
This sequence comes from uncultured Rhodospirillaceae bacterium, assembly GCA_903924765.1. Classification (GTDB taxonomy): domain Bacteria; phylum Pseudomonadota; class Alphaproteobacteria; order Rhodospirillales; family Magnetospirillaceae; genus CAIYCT01. Next base: position 5,754 of record CAIYCT010000472.1, read on the forward strand.
CTTGTCCATCGTGGGTTTGCTGACCAGCGTGGTTAGTGCCTTCTATTACCTGCGGGTCATCAAGGTGATGTTCATGGACGAGCCCAAGGGCGAATTCGATCGTCATATTGGCAAACCCGCCAAGCTGGTGCTGGTGCTGTCAACCGCCGTGATCATCCTGTTCAGCATCTTCCCCGGACCGCTGCTGTCTAGCGCCAAGGTTGCTGCCCAGGTGCTGTTCCCCGGTTAAAGGTCGGTGATCGAGCTCGACTCGACCCCCAGCACCAATGATCATGCGCGGGACCTGATTGCTGCGGGTCTTGTCCATGACGGTCTGCTGGTATGGGCCAAGGAACAAACCAAAGGTCGTGGTCGTCGTGGCCGGACGTGGATTAGTCCTCCCGGAAATCTGCATTGTTCGATGATCCTGGCTGTGACGGGACGGCGGGCGCAAGCGGCGCAAACCGGCTTTGTAGCGGCGATTGCTGTGGTCGATTGCTTGCGTTTGTTGTTGCCCATCCCCACATTTCAATGCAAGTGGCCCAATGATGTGATGGCGGATGGCGTTAAGCTGGCGGGCATGTTGTTGGAAAGCGCGGACGAAAACTGGCTGGTGCTGGGCCTGGGGATTGATGTGGCCCATGCGCCGCCTCTGGATCGTATCGAGCGCCCGGCTATCGCGTTGGCGCAATTGGGCTTTGTCGGCACGGCCAAGGATGTGCTGGAAGAATTTGTTGGTCAAATGGATATTTGGCTGAAAGTGTGGCGTCAAGACGGGTTCGCGCCCATCCGCGCCGCTTGGTTGGAGCGGGCGATCGGATTGGGTGGTCCAATTCTTGTCAGGCTTGAAACCGAGACTGTGACCGGAACTTTTTTGGATCTGAACGGCGATGGGGCCTTAGTGATGGAAGATGAAGCGGGCCAGACCAGGGTGATCCTGGCTGGCGACGTGTTTATTGGAGGTTAGGATTGTTACTGGCCATTGATTGCGGCAACACCAATATCGTATTCGCGGTGTTCGATGGGGATGAAGTGAAGGGCGAATGGCGGGCCTCCACCAATGTGGAACGCACACCCGACGAACTGGGAGTCTGGTTGTGTCAGCTTTTGACCATCGAGAACATGAACCGCAGCGATGTCACCGACGCCATCATCTCCAGCGTGGTTCCGTCCATGCAGTTCAATTTGAAGACTCTGTGCCGCAAATACTTCAATTGCAATCCGCTGATGGTCGGCGACGATGACGTCAAGTTGGGTATCAAGATCCTGCTGGATCGCCCAGAGGAAGTCGGCGCCGACCGTCTGGTCAACGCCATTGCGGCCCATGACAAATATCCCGGCCCGTTGATCGTCATCGATTTCGGCACAGCCACCACCTTCGACGTGGTGGACCGCGACGGCAATTATTGTGGCGGCGCCATCGCGCCCGGCATCAATTTGTCGCTGGAGGCGCTGCATATGGCGGCAGCTAAGTTGCCCAGGGTAGCCATCGGCAAGCCCCGGCAGGTGATCGGACGGGCGACGGTGCCCGCCATGCGGTCGGGGATTTATTGGGGCTATGTGGGGCTGATCGAAGGATTGGTGTCGCGCATTCAAGAGGAAATGGGAGAAAAGATGACCGTTGTCGCCACTGGGGGCCTGGCCCCCATTTTCATGGAAGCGACGCCGTGCATTCAGCATTTGGCCTCGGATTTGACCCTGCGCGGTCTGCTCGAAATCTTCCACCGCAACACAGAAGCGGCATAAGGATGGCCAAGCTAAATCCTGGTCCAGACGATTTGTTGTTCCTGCCGTTGGGCGGAGCCGGTGAAATCGGCATGAATCTAAGCCTGTACGGTCATGCGGGCAAATGGCTGATGGTGGATCTTGGGGTGTCGTTCGGCGACGAGACCATGCCGATGATCGACGTGTTCATGGCCGATCCGTCCTGGATCGAGCAACGGTCCAAAGATTTATGCGGTTTAGTTCTTACCCACGCCCACGAAGACCATTTGGGCGCAGTGCAATATTTGTGGCCCAAGTTGCGCTGTCCCATTTATGCCTCGCCCTTTGCCGTTCGCGTGCTGCACAATAAACTGCATGAAGCCGGATTGGCTGGAATCGTTCCGGTTCACGAGGTCCCGGTGGGCGGCAAGTTTACCGTTGGGCCGTTCAATTTGGAATTCATCTCGGTCACCCATTCGATCCCCGAGCCCAATTCCTTGGCCATTCGCACCAAGGCGGGCAACATCTTGCATACGGGCGATTGGAAGTTTGATCCCGATCCGCTGATCCAGGACCCTGCCGATTACGATGCTTTCCGAAAGTTCGGCGGCGAGGGGGTGTTGGCGGTGGTAGGCGATTCCACCAACATCTTCAACGAAGGCGATTCCGGCTCGGAAGCGGACGTCCGCTCCACTCTCATGGAGCTGATCGGCACTTATAAGCGCAAGGTGGCGGTGGCGTGCTTCGCCACCAATCTGGCGCGGGTGGAAAGCATCGCTTTGGCAGCCAAGGCCCATGGCCGCCATGTGGCGTTGGCTGGGCGGTCGTTGGAGCGCATGGACAAAATCGCCCGCTCGCTGGGTTATCTGTCCGGCGTCGATCCGTTTCTGTCCGATCACGATGCGGGCTATTTGCCCGAGAACGAGATCCTGTACATCTGCACCGGCAGTCAAGGCGAACCCAGGGCTGCCCTGGCCCGCATCGCGCAAGGCGAACATCCGCACGTGACCTTGGGCAAGGGTGATGTGATCTTGTTTTCATCGCGGGTCATTCCCGGCAACGAGAAGCCCATCTTCCGCATGCAGAACAAGTTGGCCGCCTTGGGCGTCGAGATCGTCACCGACCGCAATCACCATATCCACGTGTCCGGCCACCCGGCGCGCGAGGAAGTGCGCAGACTGTATCAATTGGTGCGGCCGCAAATGATCGTCCCGGTGCACGGCGAAACTCGTCATCTGTTGCACCATTCATTGTTCGCCAAGGAATGCGGCGTTGATCAAAGCATTGTGGTGGAAAACGGCCAAGTTTTGCGCTTGGATGCGGATTGCACCGAGATCATCGATCACGTGCCCACCGGACGGCTGGGTCTGGATGGCAAGAACGGCGACGGCTATCGTCTGCTGCCCTTGGATGGCGAGCAATTGAAGATGCGCCGCCGCATGGTGTTCAACGGCGCGGCGGTGGTGACTGTGGTCATGGACCGCGCCGGCAAAATGCTGGCTGATCCTGTGCTGTCCGCGCCGGGTCTGTTGGATACGGATTTGGAACAGGATCGGATCGACGATCTGCTGGACGACATCCGCGAAGCGGTGATGGAACTGCCCGCCACGGTCCGCCGCGACGATGTGGTGGTGCACGAAACCATCCGCGTCACCACCCGCCGCGGACTGGTGGCCCTTACCGGCCACAAGCCGGTCACCGACGTGCATTTGGTGCGGGTGTAATTTTAATTTTCAAAACCCTGCAATAAACCCATGGCGTCGCGCGTCTTATGAGAAGAAGGTTTTCATAAGGAGTGTGGTGATGAGTTATCTAAGAGAGTGTTGCGGCCCAGATAACGGCAAGGGGGGAAGCGGACGCGCCTTCCGCTTTTTCAAGCATGCTATATTTGGGTTGGTGGCGTGCGTCGCGGTGGCGACCGTGTTGGGCTGGGTGACCATGACCGCGTGGAACGCCGTGATGCCCGCAGTTTTCAACGTGCCCGCCATCGCTTTCTGGCCTGCGGTAGGCTTACTGGTTTTGGGGCGTCTGCTGACGGGTGGCTTTCATCACCGTCACCATGGAAGGTTCGGAAAACACAAGTGCTTCACTCGCTCGTTCCATCGGTCCGAAGGGCGTGACGCATTGGACGGCGCGAACTTTGCCCAATGGTGGTGGGAAGAGGGCGAGGCGGCGTTTCGCCTGTACCAAGCCCGCAAAGCGGATGAAACAAAGCCTGAGTGATGGAGAAACCCACCACCCAGTCTGATCGGACTCGCCTGACCGTGGCCCTGCAACAGGATTACGGTCGGCTGGTCGGGTTCGTCAGAAAGCGCCTGACCGCGACAGTACAGGGGCAAGATGCCGAGGATGTGTTGTCTGACGTGATCGTGCGCCTGCTAGAGCGGGCCGACCTGCTGACTGAAATCGAAAACATAACCGCTTATTTGTTTTCCGCCTTGGCCAATCGGGTTACCGATCTGCTGCGCAAGAAACGCGAGCAACCTTTGCCCGACGATGCCGAAACGCTGGTTCAGATTGCCCCGGAAGACACCGAAAAGCGCCTGATCCTGGATCAAGCCTTGGACATGCTGTCCACTGCTGAACGCGCCGTTTGGCTGGCCATCGAGTTAGACGGTTACAGCTTCCTGGAACTGGCCGAGCTATGGGGTGAACCCATCGGAACTTTGCTATCGCGCAAAAGCCGCGCGACCAAGTCGTTAAGGCGGACGCTGGGGGAGGGGGACGGAGGAGCCGCGTTAATGGTTGCGCGGACGAATGTTGAGTTACGGTGAAGCCCCACTAAATCCCAACCACCTACACGCCGTTTTCAGAATTAAGAGCAACAACCGCTTAAAGATGCGCCAGGAAATAAGCGAGATCGGCGAACTGGTCTTCGGTGACGGCTTGAAGGACTTCCGCCATGGTGGCGTCATAGCCTGGACGGAGGTTGCTCTTGAACTCGCGCAGCGCTTTCAAGAGGTAATCTTCGCGCTGACGCGCCAAGCGCGGAATGTTGTCGTGTCCAGAATAATCGGCGTTATGGCAGACATTGCAATGGCCCTGCTGGGCCAAGGCGGCGCCGCGCTGCATGCGGGCGGGATCGAGGGGATCTGCCAGCGCGTCCTGTTTTGGCAGAGTGCCGATATAATCCGAAAGAATCCGCAGATCGTTGTCGCTAAATGTCTTGGCGATTTGATTCATCGGCTCGAACAGCCTCAGCTTTTCGCGGAACATGAACAGTTGGATCAGCACATAGGCCGGTTGCTGCGCGCTGAGCGATGGGATGTTCTCGGTCCGGGACTGCCCCCGCTCGCCATGACAGGCGAAACAGGGGGCAACCTTTTGCTCAATTGTGTCGGCGCGGGCGAAAGGGCCAGAGGCAACGGCCAGAAAGCCCGCCAGGAGCAGCCTCGGTCCGATTTTCATTAAGGCTTATGGTAGGTGATGCGGTACACCGCGCCATTCCAATCATCGGACACCAGCAAGGACCCGTCCTTCAGCGGCTGCACATCCACCGGGCGGCCAAGATAGGCGTTGTTGGCGATTAACCCGGTCAGGAACGGCTCAATGGATTTCACCGTGCCGTCCTTGTTCAGTTTAACCACGACCACATCGCCGCCCAATTTCTGAGTCCGGTTCCACGAGCCATGGCGGGCGATGAAAACGGCGTTCTTGTACTCCGCCGGAAACATCCCGCCGGTATAAAAGCGCATGCCAAGTGAAGCGGTATGCGGACCCATCAGCGCCACCGGCGGCGTGTAGTCGCTGCAAGAATGCCCCCAGGGGGATGTCCCGTTGAATGTTGAAAATGTGCGGTAGGCGTTGCTGACCTTGAGCCTGTAGGCTCTGGGTATCGAATCCATGAAAGGAAAGCAACGCCATGAAGAAATCTACCACACCAACCACCATCGTGCCTGCGTC
>CAIYCT010000473.1 GCA_903924765.1 uncultured Rhodospirillaceae bacterium
GACGCAGGCACGATGGTGGTTGGTGTGGTAGATTTCTTCATGGCGTTGCTTTCCTTTCATGGATTCGATACCCAGAGCCTACAGGCTCAAGGTCAGCAACGCCTACCGCACATTTTCAACATTCAACGGGACATCCCCCTGAACCACTGCGGTCGATCCGCTCAAGGCGCGAGCATCGCTCTGTTCCGCCTGCAAATTGTCGGAGACCGCACCATACGAAACCGCCAACCCAAGCACGTCGTTGTCGCGATCAGGCAACAAACCCTTATAGGTCAGCCCCACTTCGCCGTAATAGGGCAACGTGCTGACCGTGGCATTGCTGACGCTGAACCGCGCGAACGCGCCCAGACCGTTGTCGTCCGCGCCTTCGCCGTGAATCAGCAAGGTGTCCAGCACGCCGTACACGTCCCAATTGCCGCGCACCCGTTTGCCGATGCCGTTGGAAGTCGGACTGCCCAATGACAGACCTGTCGTATCATATCGCAGGTCGGTGAACCCTTCGGCGTGATACCAGCCGCCTAATTTCACCGTGGTGGGCGGCAGCGTCGCATCCTCGCCCGCGCCCAAGGTCCATTGGAACTCATTCATGATCATGGGCGATTTGGCGAGGTTAAAGTTCAAGCCGTCGGAATTGACCCGAGTGGGGTCCTGGCCCGTTTTGGTTCCGACCGCAGCCTCGCCATTGAATACCCCCAGCATCCAGGTCAGCGAGTCAGTGGCCGCCACCTTGAGCCGCGCGCCGGTAACGCTCATGGGGAAGACCCCACCGCCGGTCGGAATATTGGTCGAAAATCCAGCCGGCCAGCCATAGGTGGCGTTGATGAAATAGCCGCCATAGGCGCTGGTCATGAATTCTTCGTCCTGCGGGGTTTGCCCCACTTTCAGCGACGCCTTGCCATCCCAAAAAACTTGCTGCAGCCACAGCGCCCACAGACGCGTGCTGGGCGACGTCTCGCTGTTGCGCACGGTCATGTAATTGCCGATGAAGTGACTGCTCAGACCCCGTCCGTGAAACGACAGCGCGCTGATATGGAAGGTGGCATCCGACCAGCCCGCCAATTTGTCCAAATCGCCGTCGGCGTCCAGCTCGACCAAGCCCATATACACGCCGCGCTGCTTGATGCCGCCCACCGGATTGCCCATGGCGTCAACCGTATAAAGACCGCTTAAGGCCAGACCCGCATCGGTCAGATTCGTGCGCACTCCGCCCCAATCGCCGGTCAATGTATCTTGCGACCAGAAACCGGGGTCCTCTTTCGGCGTTTCATCGGCTGGATTGTCCGCAGCCTCTTCTTGCTTGGTGCCTTCTTGTTTGATTCCCTCTTGGGCGAAACAAACCGTAGACGGGACAGTCAGCGCCAGAATCAAACTCGCACCAGCAGCAAACTTTCTAACCGCCATTGTTCTAACTGACTGATTTTTCATGGGGAACCCTTTGCACAAACCGATTCTCTCTATATATCGACATTTCCCATATGAACGGCCTATCTGTCCGAATTTGATGGCATCGTAGCTAATTTCTGCGTGGCTGTGTATCCAAAAGTTGCCGTTCCTGGCAAAAGCGCACTTGGTTTCAACGGACAGCCCGCTATCAGTCTGCA
>CAIYCT010000474.1 GCA_903924765.1 uncultured Rhodospirillaceae bacterium
AGTATAGATAACCAATATAATACACGAAACTGTAAAGTTCCATGCATTGCCGTCAACTTTTTTCAAACCCTAGCGCGCGGTCCAGCCGCCATCCATGGGCAAAGCGGTTCCTGTCATGTTGTCGCCACCGGGCGAAGACAGGAAAACCACCATGGCGCCCAACTGTTCTGGCGTGGTAAAGCGCAACGTCGGTTCCTTTTCCGCCAGCAGATCATGCTCTGCTTGGGCGACGGTCTTGCCTTCTGCGGCGGCGCGGGCATCGATCTGCTTTTGCACCAACGGCGTCAACACCCAACCGGGGCAGATGGTGTTGCAGGTGATTCCCGATTCCGCAGTTTCCAACGCCACCACTTTAGACAGGCCGACGATGCCGTGCTTGGCCGCCACATAGGCCGCCTTCTGTGCGGAACCGACCAAGCCGTGAGCCGAGGAAATGTTGATGATACGGCCCCAGCCGCGCTTGCGCATACCGGGCAACGAGGCGCGAATGGTATGGAATGCCGACGACAAATTGATGGCGATGACCAGATCCCAACGATCGACGGGGAACTCTTCGATGGGGGCCACATGTTGAATGCCCGCATTGTTGACCAGAATATCGACCCGGTTGAATTTTTCCTCGGCAAAGGCGATCAGACCAGCCGACCCTTCGGCGGTGGACAGATCGGCACCGCTATAGACGGCCTTGACGCCGTATTCTTTTTCCAGTCCGGCGCGGATTTCTTCGATGGCGGCGGCATCGCCGAAGCCGTTCAATACAACGTTGGCTCCTTGCGCGGCGACGGTCTGAGCAATCCCCAATCCGATCCCACTGGTGGATCCGGTTACAACGGCGACTTTACCTTTGAGCATTTCATAGTCCTCCTTGACCAAATAGCATATAAGGATGCACCAAACTGCGAATAGACGTTAAGGACAATTCCTTGAAATCTTTGTTGGCTCTGTTCCATCATAGCCCGATGAAGCCCCTTACCCTTGATGTAAAGCAAGAACAGGACAGACCATGATCCCCGAAGCGATGACCTGCGTTGAAATATCCCAACCCGGCGCTCCCGATGTGTTGAAGTCTACCCAACGCCCGACCCCGCGCCCAGGTCCAGGGGAAGCGTTGATCGCCGTCGCCGCCGCGGGTGTCAATCGTCCGGACATTCTTCAGCGACAAGGCGCATACCCCCCCCCGCCCGGCGCGTCCGATTTGCCTGGGTTGGAAGTGGCGGGAACCATCGTCGCGGTCGGTGAAAGCGCGGACCCGGCGTTGGTCGGGGCAAATGTCTGCGCCTTAGTGGCAGGCGGCGGCTATGCCGATTATGTGACCGTCGATTCCCGGCTGTGTTTGCCGATCCCAAAGGGGTTCACCCTGATCGAGGCGGCGTCCTTGCCGGAAACATTCTTTACCGTCTGGCACAACGTCTTCGAGCGTGGACAGCTTAAGGCTGGCGAAAGCTTTCTGGTTCATGGCGGAGCAGGCGGCATTGGCACCACCGCCATACAGCTGGCTAAAGCCCTGGGAGCCCGCGTCTTTACCACCGCCAGCGCCGCCAAACTGGACCGCTGCAAGGGATTGGGCGCGGATGTCGCCATTGATTACGCAACTCAGGATTTCGTCGCTCTCATCAAAGACGCCACACAGGGCAAGGGCGTTGATGTCATTTTGGACATGGTCGGCGGCGATTATATCGCCCGTAATTTAAAAGCTCTGGGAACGGAAGGCCGATTGGTTTCCATCGCTTTTCAGAATGGCTCGACCGCCGAAATCAATTTCATGACCATGATGTTGAAACGCCAGACCATCACCGGCTCGACATTGCGTCCGCAATCGGTCGATTCCAAAGCCCGCATGGCGCAGGCGCTTAGAGAAAAAGTATGGCCGCTTCTGAATAAAGGAGTCATCCGGCCCGTGATTCACGCCACTTATCCCTTGGCGCAGGCCGCAGAGGCCCATCGAGCCATCGAAGCCTCATCCCATGTGGGAAAGATCGTCCTAACGATCTAGATTTGACCTGGCTCTTGCCGTTCTTTATAACACTTCTTTATAACACTGCCGTGACGTCATCACCGATGCGCGGGCTTTTCCCATTTCAAGGATGTTTCTAGGAGGATTTATGTCGCTGCCGCTCATGCCCAAGGCGACTGCCGTTTGGCTTGTCGAAAATACCGCTCTCAGTTTCGAGCAAATCGCCGATTTCTGCGGATTGCATTCGTTGGAAGTTCAAGCGATCGCCGATGGCGAGGTTGCCGTGGGAATCACCGGCCTGGACCCCGTCGCCAATGGCCAGCTGACCGCCGCCGAGATCAAGCGGTGCGAAGCCGATTCCGATGCCAGTTTGAAGCTGATCGAGAGCGATTTCCTGAACACCCGCGACAAACAAAAGGGCGCGCGCTACACACCGGTATCCAAACGCCAAGATCGTCCCGATGCCCTGGCCTGGATCTTGAAGCACCACCCCGATTTGTCCGACGCGCAAATCTGCAAGCTGATCGGCACCACTAAGCCGACCATTCAGGCCATCCGCGAGAAAACCCATTGGAACGCCACCAACATCAAGCCGCGCAATCCGGTGACATTGGGATTGTGCTCCGAAGCCGATCTGGAAAAGGCCGTGGCCTTGGCCAAGCCGCGCAGCGGCCATGTTCATCACGACCCCGTTCCTGTCGAAGACGCTGAAATTCATGACAGCGGTCACGAACCCGAGCACGAATAAAATCAAAAGGCCGCTGTCACGCGGCCTTTTTAATGACGCCGTCATGACGTCGTTCTGGGGCCCCACAAGATGATCACCGCCCCCAGCAGGCACATAGCAGCGCCAACACCATCCCAACGATCAGGCTTCTGCCCCTCCACTCGCCACAGCCACGCCAGCGACGACACAATGTAAATACCGCCATAGGCCGCATAGGCCCGACCGGCAAACTCAACCTCGACGCGGCTGAGCAAACCGGCAAACAAGAGCAGCGAAGACGCGCCGGGTATCAGCCACAGAATGGATTTGTCTAGTCTCGACCATGCCCAGAACGCATAGCATCCGGCGATTTCCGCAAACGCCGCCAAGGCATAGATCAAAAGCGCCCGCAGGATCATGGTCCCTTCCTGACCCCCGTTCCGGTATCAAAGATGTCGAACAGATGGCGCAAAAAGCCCGGCGTCAAAGCCGACAGCGGATTGATGGTCACTTCCGGTTCGTCGGTCGCTCCCTTCATCGAGAAGTTGAACGCCACCAAACCGCTGCCCTTATCGCCGCCCAACAACCACCCCAGCACCGGAACGCCGCCCAAAGCGCTGTTGATGGAATAAAATGGCACCAAGGTTCCCTCCAGCTTCAGCCGGTTGCGGTCCATGTCGATTTCGCCGTTGGCGGTCAGCCCCAGGGCTGATCCCGCCGTCCGCGCATCCTTGACGGCAAGGACGCCGTCAGCCAGGACGAAAGGCGCGTCCAAGGCCGAGAATGACACTCCGTCGCCCTTCAACACGTCAACCACGCCGGTCAGCGACGCCAAGGTCAACAGACGCGCCAAAGCGGGCGTATGCACCACATTGTAATCGGTGATGTGAATGGTCCCGGAAAGCGGCTGACTGGCTTTGGCGTCATCGAACTGGCCCTCAATGGACAGCGCCCCGCCCACCAAATCGTCGTAAACGTCGAACGCCTTCATCACCGCTCCAGCGTCAGGAGAGTCCAGTTTCAGCTGACGGCGCGTCGGGCCTAGCGGAACGATGTCGAACACGAAATCCTTAGCCAACGCCCCCACTTTGCCGCGAACCGAAATGCTTCGCCAATCCCCTTGCTCGCGCGATAACGTAGCGGTCATATCGGTAAGGCTGCCGGGACGAGACAACCAAACCTTCTTGAATTGCGCCGCAATGCGGATGGGTTGCATGTCCTTGGGCGCGTTTGGCTGCGGAGCGTTGCCATCATTGTCCGGCGACACGATGGGCATGGCATCGAAGCTTGGACCTTTCAGAGCGATGGTCAACATGCCGCCAACACCCACATCCAAGGTCCCTTCCGCCACCGTGCGCCCATAGGCCAGATGTTTGAACTCAACCCGTTTGGCATGACCATCAACACCGAACGAAACGCTGCCATCGGTCTTCAAATCCCCTGCCACCACATCGAACGATGGCACCGAGGCAAGACGATTGTTTTCCACCAGGATATGAACTCTGGCATTGCCGGTGGTTTTGACCTCCTTGCGCCATTCCAGACCGGGAAATGTCATTTTCGCTTGGGTCAGATCTGCCGTCACATCGACATCGATCTTGCCTTGTCCGTTTGAGGTGGCAGTAACCATGGCAGCCAATGTTCCGTCCATCCAAGGGGAGACAAAGGGCGGAGTGTCCAAGCCCAGAACAGCCAATTGCTTGGAATCGATGGCGGAGGATTTCAACACATAGCGACTGCGAAACGGCGGCGCGGGTTTGCTCGGAAAATTTTCCCGCCATTGCAAATTGGCCGCGATGCCGCCCAACTGGATTGGGCCGGTCACGTCCATGCCCTTGTCGTCCAAATCCAACGTCAATTTGCCCTGGGTCAAATTCAACCCGGAAAACACCTTGGGCAAGCGGGCATTGTCCAGATCGGAATGCACCTTGATGGCGACATCGTCCAGGCGAAGAGTCTTCAGCAGCGGAAAACGCAGCGACAATTTGGTTACTGTATCGCCTCCTGCCGCCCCCGGATCGATGCCCATGGCCGAGGCGTAGCCCAGCGGCTTTTGATCGATAAGCCGCAGCACGTCGGGCAAGGTCCCCGCCGCCGCCACGGAAATCTCGGCGTATTGCTGTGTCTGATCCAGACCGCTGAAAATCGCCGTACCGCCCACAACCTTCAGATTGGCGACTTGACCGCCCTCCATGTCGACGCGAAAGGCCTTCTGATTGAAACTGGCGGAGCCCCATCCGTCGTGAACGGGCGGCATGGGGGGAATGTAATTGACCGATAAACCGGTGGTCTTGAATTTTCCCGACACGTTTTGCACGTCGAAATCGTCGGGCTTCGACGCTTTCCACACTCCGGCCAGGGAAATGCTGCCATCGCGGATGATGCCCTTGGACAGATTGGTCGTGATCCATTCGCGCGGATTGGGCGCCAAAGCCTGCGGCCATTGGGTTTTGAGTTGGTCGAACGAAACATGGTCATAAGCGCCGTCGATGGTCACGCCAACGGTATCGCTGCCTAAACCGTCCACCATGGCCTTGGCCGCCACAATCGCGCCGTCCTCCAAGGCCAATTTGGTCTCGGTGATTTTAAGCTGATGGGCTGGAATATCCACCGCACCCTTCACCAACAGATAGGCCATGGAATATTGAGTAGCCGCCTGATCTTGCAATAGGATTCGCCCGCTATCGCCTTTTAGGTCGAACTCGGCCTTGGTCAATCCCACATGACTGTCGCCGGAGAAATACAACTGGCCGTTCAAAGGGAAATCCAGCGCGGCTAGCCAAGACAAGGACGGATCCAAGCTGGCAAACGAGGCCAGATGCACCGTGGTCATGGAATTCCGCACCACCCAAGTGGAAGTGGTCCGATTATACTCGCCTTTGACCTGAAAACCGCCGCCGCCGCTGTCTTGATCGATCAAGGCGGAGAAACTGAACGCACCGCCGGTCTTGGTGCGTTTGGCATCCATGGTCACTGACGGCAACACCCAGGCATGATGGGATGCCACATCCTCAATGGTCAATTGCGCATCGATAATCGAGAAATCCCGCAATTGCCGTCCCGGCTTCAACGGATCGTATTCGCCGGTCAATTGGTCCATCACCTCGATGGGCAGCGCGGGTCCGACATCTTGAGTCTCGTTGACGCCAAAAGCCACATGACCGAATTCGTCTTTGGTAAAACGCAAATGCGGGCCTTCGATGCGGACCGAGGACGGCGCCAGAAAACCGGCGAGAAGAGAACGAGCGTTGAAACTGAGCGCCACAACAGGCACCGCCAAGACGGGCGGCTCCTGTCCGCCCAGATAGAACCTTACGCCTTGCGCCTGAATTTCGACCATATGGCGGCCATGGCCCAGGGCCAGCACGGCGCGGTCCAAATCGACCCGCCACGACCCGTCCTTGGCAATGGCGGCGCTACGGATGGACGGCGTCAGGAAATCCAAATCGATCGGACCTTGCGACAATCTCCAGACCAGCAGCGGCGCAGCCACCACGATGACCAGAGCAATCCCTCCGATCGCCCGAAAAATATGTCGTACCGTTCCGTGAACCAAATTATCACCCTGTTCTTATGTGAGTTCAAGGTGATGGGCCGAGGCGGCGAAGTCAAGCTATACGCCCGACTTGGGGATGTCCCGTTGAATGTTGAAAATGTGCGGTAGGCGTTGCTGACCTTGAGCCTGTAGGCTCTGGGTATCGAATCCATGAAAGGAAAGCAACGCCATGAAGAAATCTACCACACCAACCACCATCGTGCCTGCGTC
>CAIYCT010000475.1 GCA_903924765.1 uncultured Rhodospirillaceae bacterium
CGCTGCCACCCGAAGGGGCTCGCACACGGCAGAGGCCGTGCGGCTTGCCCAGCAATGGGAATGTTCGCCAGCAGCGCCTGGAGCCCCGCCCTTGCGTTTCACCACGAAACTGTACCCGACGCAGCACGGCAGGCTGGGCGCAATGGGCGATGCTGCCAGGGGGACGGTTCGGGGATGCTGTAGTGTCGCAGTGGCAATCCACCGTTTATTGAAACCGGGCTGCCGTGCTACCAACCGCCTGAGAAAATTCTCAAATGTGGAAATCATGCCGTCGTTCCAAACAGATCGTCAGGTGATCGAGCGGCTGATTGTCCCGGCGATGGCGTCGGCAATCGTTTTGATCATGAAGCAGGAGCTTGAGAGAGACCTTCACGGCGAGAGCGCCGAACTTAATAACGCTCATTTGCTGCTTCGGGATGCAATGGAGGAGCCGGTCAAAGACCTATCTCCGGACCGGGTTAACAAGATTATTCGCCGAGCCAAGCGGGTCGCCGTAACCGTTCTCACATCCAACTTCGACAAGCCCCTCGCTCTTCAATATCTGATAATCGCTCAATGGGTTATCGATATGGCGGATAGAGACGTTATTTGCATCGGGGCGGAATCATCATTCGCCAAGGCCTGGGACATTATGGCGGAGATTCTTGGTGCTATCGACGACAAGATTGAGGAGATGGCTGAGCAATCCGCAGCCGGCGCGGCTGCGCTGGGCAACGCGCTGCGAGCGGAGGGGTATTTCAAGGAGCCCTCTTAATGGTTCTATAGAACTGAAACTTTGTGCGCGGCAAGCCATGAGAAAAACTTACTATTCATCGTCGTTGTAAATATCAGATGGGCTCCAAACGGCCGTGCGTTCACCGGCGGAGGTCTTTTTTGGTGATGCCTTAACTGATTTAAGAACGGGTATCGGTAATGGCTCGACGCTCTTGGCAGTAGTCTTATTAGGAAGTTTTGGATTGGGTTCATTTTTATCGGGCACAATTGCCTTCGCGCTTACTCGGCCAGCCTTCGTTTTGACAATCTCCAGATTTGGAGCCGCTTGCCGCCCTGATACATTCTTTTCAGAGCCTTTCTTCGGCTCGGGCACATTTACTGGGGTGACTTTCACCGCCTTCGCCTTCCCAGCCTTTTGTTTGGGTGGCTCGGCACCATTTTCGGCGGCCAACTCAAGGCCAAACAGGGCAGACAGGTCGTCGGATTCGAGCACCTTCCCTGCGGCAGGTCCGGTCTTCGACAACGGAAGTGCCTTGCTGACATCGGGCACAAGGTCCTTTTCGTTCACCGATCGGAGGCGAAACAGCAATTCCGGCTGAACGTCCAAGCGAGACCCAACACCGTAGAGTACCGCCGCCACATGCTTGCACATGTACGCCGAATCCGGGCAACTGCAGCGGAACTTGATTTCCTTCGGCTTAGGGAAGAGCCCTCGGTCCTGTCGGCATAGCCGCTCCATCACCGCCTTGGACAAACGACCCTGCAACAACTCGACCAGGGAATCGATGCCACCGGCGCAGTCCTGGCAGATCGACTGCCACTGCGCCTTCGGCACGGCATCAATCGTGATCGAGACTCGGTAGATTTCTGAACCGCTGACCAGGGCAGTTACCGACAACGGCGAAATCTGAAGATCGACGACAGAGCCGTTCCGGACATAGGTTCGACCGCGCGGAAGCCGGTTCTCATAGTCACGGTAACTCTCCAGATTTGAACACCAGGATTTGCCCCAGAACGTGGTGGCGATGGTGCGCCCAGTGATCGTCACAGGCGATACCGGGTGGCCTTTCTTCCGCAGTTTCGCCATTTCCTTCTCGGCCTTGCGGCGGCGTTCAGCAACGGGGACGTAAGGCGCCCAACCACCATATCCGTACGCCATCCGCGTCAATCCTTCATCGTGGCGGTTATGTCCAGGGCGACCAGCTTCAGTAGGTCCTCGTCCTTCACCTCGGTGAGGTTGATCTCGCCGGAATCGGTCAGCAATTCATCGGACAGACTTTTCTTCGCCTCGATCATGCTGTCAATCTTTTCCTCGACCGTACCTCGGCAGACGAATTTGTGAACCAGCACGTTCTTTTTCTGACCGATGCGGAAGGCGCGGTCGGTCGCCTGATTTTCGACCGCCGGGTTCCACCAACGATCAAAATGAACGACATGAGAGGCTGCGGTCAGGTTCAAGCCCGAGCCACCGGCCTTCAAGGACAATACGAAGAACGGCACGGAATCGTCATCCTGAAAGCTCTGGACCAGGGCTTTGCGGTTCTTGACGGCGGTCTCTCCATGCAGCACCAAGCCAGACCGACCGAAGACGCCGCTGAGGAACGCTGCCAGCGGCGCCGCCATTTCGCGGAACTGGGTGAAGACCAGCATCTTGTCCTGTCGCGACGCCACCACCTCGGCGATTTCCCGCAGGCGAGCATATTTGCCGCTGTCGTCCTCACCCCACGCGCTATCGTTCAACCACTGGGAAGGGTGGTTGCAGATTTGCTTGAGACGCATCAGGGTTGCCAGCACGATGCCCTTGCGCTGGATGCCCTCCGACTCTTTCAGGGCTTCGGCCAGATCGGTCACCGTTTGAGCGTAGAGTGCCGCCTGCTTTCTGCTGAGTGGGCAATAGGCCTTGACCTCGGTCTTTTCGGGCAGGTCGGCGATCACGCTCTTGTCGGTTTTCATTCGCCGCAGGATATAGGGCCGAACCAACTCGCGCAGCGGACCAAATGGATTATGTTCCCGCTCGGACAGGCTCTTGGTGTAGCTGGTGAACTGCTTGGCGGTGCCGAGCAGGCCGGGATTAATAAAATCGAAGATCGACCACAGATCACCAAGATGGTTCTCAACCGGTGTTCCGGTCAACGCGATCCTTGCATTTGATTTTAGAGCCTTGGCCGCCTTGGTCTGTTTGGCGCCGGGATTCTTGATCGCCTGGGCTTCATCCAGGATGACCTGCCGCCACCGGTTTTCGGCAAGGACAGGTATCCGCAGCAACGAACCATAGCTGGTGATGGCAAGATCAATGTCCACAAAATGTTCCGGCACCAGTTGGCTTAGAGCCCGCGCATCCAGCGTCGAAGGGTGGACAATCATCGCCTTCAGGCTCGGGGCAAAGCGTTCAATTTCGGCCATCCAGTTGGCCAGCAATGAGGCCGGCGCCACCAGCAAACTGGGGTTTCCCTTGCCACGGCCCTGGACTAGCAAGAGTGACAACACCTGGATCGTTTTGCCCAAGCCCATGTCATCTGCAAGGCAGGCGCCGAGCCCCAAACCTGACAGAAGCCGTAACCACTGAACGCCAGCCTTCTGGTACGGACGCAATGTGCCCTTCAGAGATGGGCCAGGATCAGCATCTGTACCATCAGGCGAACGCAGGGCTTTCAGAGTTTCGGCCAACCACGGCCCGGCCACCACCTGTGACCAGTCGACACTGGCGGCGTCTTTCACTTCCTTGGCGATCGACGTTCCTGCCAGCAGCCGCATCGCTTCGGCGAAGGTCAGCCCCTCGCTGTCTGCCAATTCTTGGGCTTCTCGAAACCGGTCCATCTCCCGCTTGAGCCGGTCTCGGTCGATTTCGACCCACTGGCCGCGAAGC
>CAIYCT010000476.1 GCA_903924765.1 uncultured Rhodospirillaceae bacterium
CTCTAAAATCGGTCAGATCGTGTGCTCCTTGAATCGGTCATATCATGTGCTTGCGACATTTTTATACTTTCACACTTGACGTGGACCTCTTGTACACGTAGAAACGCTGCCTTCTGTGAGAGTCAGAGTCAAATACGAAGGGAAAACATCATGGCACGCCGTTGCGTCATCACCGGAAAAGGCGTTATGTCCGGGAACAACGTCAGCCACGCGAACAACCGGACGCGTCGCCGCTTTCTGCCCAACCTGCAGGAAACCTCGGTTTTGTCCGACGCCCTGGGCGAGTTGGTTCGGTTGAAGGTGTCGACCCAAGGTCTGCGCACCATCGAGCACAATGGCGGCCTGGACGCCTTTTTGCTGTCGTGCTCGGATCGAGTTTTGACCGAGGATGCCCGCCGGATCAAGCGTCGCGTGCAAAAGGCCATTGCCAAGAAGGCCGCGTAAGCGATCCTGTTTAAGGTAATAGCGTTTTAAGGCTGCACCCCCGGATAACCTCCGGGGGTATTACTTTTTCTTCAAATGCTGGGCTAGGCCGATCTCGTCGAGTTCGGCTCTTTCTTTGCGGTCCGCTTCCAGTGCCGCCTTGATGTCGCGCTGCTTTTGCACTTCCTCGACGGTTTTCTGTTCGCGGTAGGCTTCGGCCAAGGCCTCGCGGGCGGCGAAAATCTGCTCCTGAACCTGGGTCAGCAGACTCTTGTAATGCTCTAATTGCCGCCGCCACTGGTCGAAATAATTTCCAAATCCGCGCCCCACGCCCATTGTGTCGCTAGACGCCAAGGTCCGTTCGGACTCCAGCGCCTTGTGATGATCTTCTATGGCGGTTTGAATTTGGGCTTCGCGTTCCAGCAACAGGCCCAGCGCCTTTTGCTTTTCTTCCACCGCCCAGCGGGCGACCCGGATCAGCGTTTTTAGGCTTTTGGCCACTTAAACTAACCTCGGCCCATGCCGTCGCCTTCGAACGGCACGCCGAAGATGACGCCCAGCGCCTGATAGCATTCCTGCAAGGTCATGGCCTCGGCCTTGCCCTGGGTCAAAAAGGCTTCCAGCGCGGGGTTGAAATGAATGGCCTCGTCAGTGGCGGGGTCGCTGCCGCGTCGATAGGCGCCCAAGCGAATCAATTCGGCCATGTCCTCGTATGTGGCCAGTAATTTGCGCGAGTGGGCGATCAGGACATTTTCCTCATCGCTGTTGCAGCCGGGCATGGTTCGCGACACTGACCGCAACACATTGACCGCTGGATAGCGGCCCCGGTCGGCGATGGCCCGGTCCAGCACGATGTGGCCGTCCAAGATACCGCGCACGGCGTCGGCCACCGGTTCGTTGTGATCGTCGCCATCCACCAGCACGGTGAACATGCCGGTAATGCTGCCGCTGCCTTCCAGACCGGGTCCAGCTCGTTCCAACAGACGGGGCAATTCGGCGAAGACAGTGGGGGTATAGCCTTTGGTGGCCGGGGGCTCGCCCGCCGACAGACTGATTTCCCGGTTGGCCATGGCGAAACGGGTGACCGAATCCATCATGCACAGCACATCCAGACCCTTGTCGCGGTAATATTCGGCCACCGCCATGGTTAGATAGGCGGCTTGCCTGCGCATCAACGGGCTTTCATCCGAGGTGGACAGCACCACCACCGCCTTCTTCATGCCTTCGGGACCCAGATCGTCTTCGATGAATTCGCGGGCTTCGCGGCCGCGTTCACCGATCAGCCCGATCACCGCCACGTCGGCCGAGGTGTTGCGGGCCATCATTGACATCAGCGAAGACTTGCCCACGCCCGATCCGGCGAAAATACCCATGCGTTGGCCGCGGCAACAGGTCAGAAAGGCGTTGATGGAGCGCACGCCCAGATCGATCTTGCCTTGGACGCGACCGCGCGAATGGGCGGGCGGCGGGCGATTGTGAATGGGATAGGGAACCTCGCCCAGGGATAACGGGCCTTTGCCGTCGACCGGGACGCCAAAGGCGTTGATCACCCGGCCCAGCCATTCGTCGGACGGATGGATCACCGGATCGGATTCATGCACCTCGGTGCGGCAGCCCAGGCCAATCCCGCCGATATCGCTGAACGGCATCAACAAGGCGCGCCCGTTTCTGAATCCGATGGCCTCGCACGGCACGCGCCGACCGTCGCGGGCGATGACGTCGCACCGATCTCCCAACGACAACTGGCGCTGGACGCCGCCCGCTTCGATCAGCATCCCCTGGACGCCCATAACCCGTCCGGAAATTCTGACAGGATTGAGTCGCTCGATATCGGCGATAAGTGTTTTTGTCAGAAAATTCACGGTTTTCCTGTCGATCATACTGCTTAGTTCTTGCTCAATACCGCGTTTATGGTTAACACTCTGTCAAGAGTTACAGTTGGCAGGACTCAAAACAGGGTGGGGCAGATCAAATGCGCGTTTTGGTGGTGGAAGACGACCGCATGACATCCCAACTCATCGAAACCATGCTGAAGGGCGAGGGCATGGTGGTGGATTCGACGCCGTTGGGCGAAGATGGGTTGGAGATCGGCAAGATTTACGACTACGACATCATCCTGTTGGACCTGATGTTGCCAGACATGGACGGGTACGAAGTGCTGCGTCGTCTGCGATCTTCCAAGGTCGAGACGCCGGTTTTGATCCTGTCCGGCCTAACCGAGCCCGACAAGAAGATCAAAGGCCTGGGCTTCGGTGCCGACGACTATCTGACCAAGCCGTTCGACAAGGGTGAACTGGTGGCCCGCATCCAAGCCATCGTTCGCCGCTCCAAGGGCCACGCCCAATCCATCATCAATACCGGCCATCTGGCGGTTAATCTGGATACCCGCACGGTGACGGTGGCGGGCGAACCGCTCCATCTGACCGCCAAGGAATACGGCATTATCGAACTACTGTCGTTGCGCAAGGGCCAGACCCTGACCAAAGAGCAATTCCTTAATCACCTGTATGGCGGCATCGACGAGCCGGAATTGAAGATCATCGACGTCTTTATCTGCAAATTGCGCAAGAAGCTGAATTCGTCGCCCGCAGGCGATTCGTACATCGAAACCGTTTGGGGACGCGGCTATGTGCTGCGCGACCCCGACTCGGCCAAAGTGGCGTAATAAAAGCAGTTCAATGCCCCGCTATCGTTTGACTGTCGAATATGACGGCACCGGCTTTGTCGGTTGGCAGCGTCAACCCACCGGGTCTTCCATTCAGCAAGCCTTGGAGGACGCCGTTTTCGGTCTATGTCAACAGCGTTTGGATGTCACCGCCGCCGGGCGTACCGATGCGGGCGTTCATGCCTTGGCGCAGGTGGCGCATGTGGACCTGCCCAGGGATTACACCGCCGACACCGTCCGCGACGCGCTGAACTTTCACCTGCATGGCAAGACGGTGGTGGTGATCGAAGCCGCAGCCGCAGCGCCCGACTTTCATGCCCGGTTCTCGGCCATTGGGCGGACCTATTTGTATCGCATCCTTAATCGCCGCGCGCCGTCGGGGTTGAACCGCACTCGGGTGTGGTGGGTGCCCGCGCCGTTGGATCTGGACGCCATGGCCGAGGGCGCGACAAAATTGCTGGGCCATCACGATTTCTCCAGCTTCCGCGCCAGCGAGTGCCAAGCGCAAAGCCCGGTCAAAACCTTGGATGTCCTGAGCATCGTCCGTCAAGACGACGAACTGCATGTACGGGCCGAGGCGCGGTCGTTTCTGCACCATCAAGTCCGCAATATGGTGGGGACCCTGAAGCTGGTGGGCGAGGGCAAGTGGACGCCGGATGATGTGGCATCGGCGCTGGCGGCCAAGGACCGCAAGCGGGCGGGGCCGACGGCCCCGGCCAGCGGGTTGTACTTGACCGGGGTGAAGTATTAGTTCGGAACGACCAGATTGACCGTTTCGGCGGCGACGGTGATTTCGGCGGGCAGACGGGCGATGATGTCGCCGTCCGCTTGCACCGGAGCGCCGCGCGGGCCGATGATGGTCAGGGATTGGGTCGAAACCCGCTGGATCTCGGGCAGAGTCGATAGCTTGCCCATGGGCAAGGCCAAACCATACCGCAGGGCTCCGGCCATGCCTTTCTTGGGCATGATGCAGATTTGCAAATCGGGCTTTTCCAAATCGGCGCCTGGCGCGGCGATGAACGGACCGCCGTAATGACGCCCCTTGCAGGCCACCGCCATGCGGCCTTCATAGGTTTTGCCGTCGGCGCGAATTTGCAGGGCGGGGAAATCGTAGCCCAGGGCTTGGCGGAAGCTTTCCACCACATAGGCGAATTTGCCGGTGGCGCGCTTGAAGGTGGGGTTGATGCCCTCGACCACGCGAGCGTCCAGACCGGCTCCGGCCATCAGCAGGAAGTGGCGGCCATTGGCGGTGCCCAAATGCACTTGACGGCCCTGGCCCAGCGCGATGGTCAAGGCGATTTTTTCCACATTCTTGGGGTCCAGCCCGATCTCGATGGCCAGCACGTTGGCGGTGCCCAGCGGGATAATGCCCAAACGCGGTCCGGGCACGACGGTGTCATCGCGAACCGACGCCAAGCCGTTGACCACTTCATTAATGGTGCCGTCGCCACCGGCGGCGACGATCACATCGAAATCCTCGAACACGGCGCGGCGGGCAATGCCCTCGGCGTCGCCTTGATGGCTGGTCTCGCGCAAGGTCACGCTGCATTGCAATTCGGTCAGCCGGTCGATCACCTGTTGCAGGCGCTTGTGTCGTCTGCGTCCGGCGATGGGATTGAAAATTATCAGAATCCGGCGACCCGCCTGGACGTCTCGCTGCTCTGTTTCTGATGCGCTCACGGTCTGACCCAATCTATCGAATGTCATAATCTTCCATAGATACCTTAGATGACACGCGCTTGTCATGAAATATCCATGACAGTAATTTTTCCGAAATATGAAATTTACCCTTCCGAACACAATAGCTATGTACAAAAACGTCATACGACTACTACAAGATGATTGATCGTAGGGCATTAAACAGGGCGAGGGCCGACCATGTCCCCTCAGAAGAGCGCAAGCAAAGAAGATACCGCTACGCGGCATTACCGCACCATCTGGATTTCCGACGTGCATTTGGGAACGCGGGGCTGCAAGGCCGATTTTTTGCTGGATTTCCTAAAGAACACCGAAAGCGAAACTCTGTATTTGGTGGGCGATATCATTGACGGCTGGCGCTTGCGCCGCACGTGGTATTGGCCCCAGGCCCACAATGACGTGGTGCAGAAACTGTTGCGCAAGGCGCGCAAGGGCACGCGGGTGTTGTTCGTCCCCGGCAACCATGACGAATTCGCCCGCGACTATGCCCAATTGTCGTTCGGCGACGTGGAAGTCCAAACCCAAGCCATTCACATTACCGCCGACGGCAAACGCTTGCTGGTGATGCATGGCGATGCTTTCGACGGCGTGATCAAATACGCCCGCTGGCTGGCCCATTTGGGCGACGGCGCCTATACCTTCGCCCTGTGGGCCAATCACTGGCTGAACGTGGTGCGCAGACGGTTGGGGCTGGCCTATTGGTCGCTGTCTGCGTACTTGAAGCACAAGGTTAAAAACGCCGTTCAATACATCGACAATTATGAGCAAACCATGGCCGACGAAGCCCGCAAGCAAGGGGTCGACGGCGTGGTGTGCGGCCACATCCATCACGCCGAATGCCGCGAGATGAGCGGCATCATTTACTGCAACGACGGGGATTGGGTGGAAAGCTGCACAGCCCTGGTCGAGCATATGGACGGACGTTTGGAAATTCTGCATTGGCTGGAAGAAAACAAGCTGGAGCTGTTTCCCCATCTTCAACCTCAGTTCGCGCCCGAAATCCCGGCTACCCCCGTTAACAAGGACATGGAATGCGTATACTCGTCGTCTCGGATGCGTGGCACCCTCAAGTCAATGGTGTCGTCCGTACTCTCGATGCTCTAAGGGGCCGGTTGGAAAATGACGGACACCAAGTGGTCTTGGTGACGCCCGACCGCTTTCGCGGCATTCCCTGTCCTAGCTACCCGGAAATCCGCTTGGCGATCAAGCCCGGCCGCAAGGTCGCGCGCTTGATCGAAGCCGCCCAACCCTGCGCCGTCCACATCGCCACCGAAGGCCCCTTGGGCTGGGCCGCCCGGCGTTACTGCGTTAAGCGCCACGTGCCCTTTACCACCGCCTATCACACCCGCTTCCCCGAATATATCCGGGCGCGCTGGCGGGTTCCGCTGCCGGTGTCCTACGCGGTGATGCGCCGCTTCCACGGCCCCGCCTCGCGCATCATGGTCGCCACCCAGAACATCGAGGACGAATTGTCTCGGCGCGGCTTCCACAACATCGCCCGCTGGAGCCGTGGAGTTGACACCAACCTGTACCGCCCCCGCCCCGAGGCCAAAGGCGACAATGGCCCCTTCGCCGGTCTGCCCCGCCCCATCCATCTGTATGTGGGCCGCGTCGCGGTGGAAAAGAATGTCGAATCGTTCCTGTCCCTGGACCTGCCCGGCTCCAAGGTGGTGGTGGGCGACGGCCCGCAAGTGGATGAGCTGAAGCGCCGCTTCCCCAACGCCATCTTCACCGGCAACAAAATCGGCGAAGAGTTGGCCATGCATTATTCCGCCGCCGACGTCTTCGTCTTTCCCAGCCGCACCGACACCTTCGGGCTGGTGCTGCTGGAAGCCCTGGCCTCGGGTCTGCCCGTCGCCGCCTATCCGGTTCCCGGACCACTGGACGTCATCGGCTATACCGGCCCCGGAATCCTTAGCGAGGACTTGGCCGAAGCCGCCAAACAAGCCCTGTCCATCGGTCCCGACCGTTGCCGCGACCACGCATTGTCGTTTTCATGGCAAGCTTCGACCCAGCAATTCATCGACAATCTGGCCCCGTTCGAAACCAGCATCTGGGGCAAACCCTCCGACGCGGCGTAAGGGTTTTGGGCGTAAGGTTTTGGGCGTAAGGTTTTGTGGGAGGGCTCGCCCTCCCACGCCCACCGGTTTTTTCGAATTGCCTCAAAGTGGTATTCCATCGATCCGACTTGCTCAGTCAAGTCGGCGCGCAGGAAATCCCAAGGAGAGACTATCTGAAGGGCTTGCAAACCTCCACGGTTCAGTCGGGAAGCGGTGGAAACAGGCTCCCTACTCAATAAATACAGCTCTTAGTGTTTGCAAATTTAGTCTGATACACTATAACGCTCGCATCATGACTTGACAGATCTATGGTGGTCTTAGGGGGGATTCTGGTTTCCGTAATTCATAAGAACGATTTCCTACTCGGGTTAGGGCTTGGAATTCTTCTGGTGAGTTTCTCCTTCACTCTTAGTGCGCAAGAGCCGGTCGAGAATACCGATGGGGCTCTCGTCCCCCATCATTGGACCGGACTTTACGCTGGCGGCTTCGTGGGTGGCGGATGGGGCCTGCAGGATTGGGACCGCAGCTATCATGATGGTTTCAAAGGGTCCGGCCAAGTCAATGGCACGGATTTCGGCAGCCGGGTTGGAGTTAATTATCAGGTTGGTCGATTGGTGAGCGGGGTCGAAACCAGCTTTAGCAAAACCAGCCTGACCGGAAGCGCTCCTTGCGAACAGCACCTGTCAACCTGCATATTGACCACAGATTGGTTGGCCACCTTTACCGGCAGAGTCGGTCTGGTGTCAAACGACACACTCATTTATCTAAAGGGCGGCGCCGTCCTCCAAGGCAATCACGAAATCTTTGTTTATCCGACAAGTGGAACTGGTCCGCGCATGGATGAGCGGCAATCCCAGTGGGGCGGCATTGTCGGTGCCGGTCTGGAATATTCATTATCGCCGCACTGGTCGCTGACCGGCGAATACAATTACCTCCTTCCCTCTTCCTTCGGTAAATCCTATACGGCACCAAGCGGGACTCAATTCAATCTGACCCTTGATCAGCAGGCTCATCTGTTCACTATGGGGGTAAATTACAAGATTGGCCGCCCCTGGGTTCGCAATCAATCAGGCGGCAATTACACATACGAAGGAGTGCCAAATGCCAGTGATTGGATGCTCGACCTTGGGCCGCGTTATTGGTACAGCACAGGAACCAACAAAAAGACGCTGTACGCCCCCGGCACCATGTCGCAACTGAATTCTCGGCTCACTTATGCGGGGTTGGACGCTCAGTCCGGAGAAGTTTTCGGTCATCTCGGCTTAAAGGGCAGTCCGATGTTTCTAAAAGGCTATTTCGGGCTGGGCGAAATTGGCAACGGCAAACTTAATGATGAAGACTTTCCTCCCGGCATAAGCCCCTACTCCAATACGCTATCCGAACAAAAACAGGGTAAGCTTCGCTATGGCACGGTGGATTTTGGCTATACAGTCCTCGATTGGAAGCCGGTCAAGGTGAGCGGCTTGCTTGGCTACAGCTATTTGAAGGAAATTGAAAACGCCTACGGATGTCAACAAATCGCGGGAAACACGTCCGTATGCGCGCCGAATTCGTGGCCCGTTTCGACGTTAACAATCAGCGAAACCCAAACGTGGCAATCATTACGGCTGGGTCTTTTGGCCGAGGGGATGGTCGGCAACCGCTTCAAGCTTAGTGCCGAAGCCGCCTATTTGCCTTATGCCAACATGACCGGATTCGACAATCATTGGCTTCGTCCCACGATCAACCCGCTGCCTGAATATGGCGATGGCAATGGCACACAATTCGAGTTAACCGGGTCCTGGCTGGTCACCAAACGGCTTAGTATCGCCCTTGGCGGACGCTATTGGTATTTAGGCGCGCAGGGCCACACTCAATTCCCTGGCGGCTACTCGTCCTCGCCGGAGAAATTTACTGTGGAACGCTATGGCGGGTTTGTCCAGACCAGCTATCATTTTGGTCAGTGAGTCGTACATAAACCAGCGTCACAGAAGGTGACGGGAATGACGCGAGAGTACGCGAAACATCTTTAATGCAACTTGACCGGCGGTTCGGTGCTGCGGGTGATCAGGCGGGCGAGGATGTCGAGGAAGGCTTTGAGCGGTCCGTGCAGAGCCAGTTGGTGCAGGGCGTAGAGAGAGCGGTACATCAGGACGGCGAAGTGGCCTTCGATGAACATGCTTTTGCCCTGAATGGCTCCCATCAAATTGCCGACGGTGGTGTATTGGCCGAGCGACACCAGCGAGCCGAAATCGCGGTAGACGAAGGGTTCCAGGGGTTCGCCTTTAAGGTGGAGCTTGATTTGTTTCAGGGCGTGGCTGGCTTGCTGGTGGGCGGTTTGGGCGCGGGGCGGCAGGGGGGTGTCGCTGCCTTCGGGCACCAAATAGGCGCAATCGCCGATGGCGAAGATGTCGGGGTCCTGGGTAGTTTGAAGCGTCGGCAGGATGGCCAGTTGGGTGCTGCCTTTGATTTCCAGCCCGTCCAGGGTTTTCAGCACGTCAGGGCCTTTGACCCCGGCGGCCCAGATCACTTGTTCGGCTTCGATCAGGCTGCCATCGGTCAGATGCACGCCCTTGTCGGACACTTCCGACACGCGGCTGCCGGGGTGGACTTCGACGCCCAGGCGTTCCAACTCGGCCTTGACCGAATTGGACAGGCGCAGCGGCAAAGCGGGCAGGATGCGGGGCGCGGCCTCCAGCAGGGTGATTTTCAGGTCTTTGTCGGGATCGATCTTGTCCAGACCATAGGCGACCACGGCGCGGGTGGCGTGGTGCAGCGAGGCGGCCAATTCGGTGCCGGTGGCTCCTGCGCCGATGATGCAGACATGCAGCTGGCCGGGGCGGATGGGCTCGGCCTGGGTGTTGGCGCGGTAGCAGGCATAGATAAGGCGGCGGTTGAACTTGGCGGCCTGGGCGGGAGTCTCAAGCGCGATGGAATTTTCACGCACGCCCGGCGTGCCGAAATCGTTGGTGGTGCTGCCCACGGCGATGACCAGGATGTCGTAGTCGAAGGTGCGGTGGGGGGTGATCTCGCGCCCGTCTTCGTCGAAGGTGGGGCTGATGTGGATTTGTTTGTTGGCGCGGTCCAGCCCGACCAACTCACCGGCGCGATAGCGGAAATGGTGCCAATGGGATTGAGCGATGTAATCCAGTTCGTGGCGGTTGATGTCCAGCTCGCCCGAAGCGACTTCGTGCAGCAATGGCTTCCACATATGGGTGCGGTTGCGCTCGACCAGGGTGATTTCGGCCAAGCACTTCTTGCCCAGGGTGTCGCCCAGTCGGGTCACCAGTTCCAATCCGCCGGCGCCGCCGCCGACCACGACGATCTTGGGGCAGGCTGATAAAGGTCCGCTCATGGAGGTCTCCCGTTAAAATCACCCAGCGTTTTGATTTTGGGGCGCTGCGTTGTTGGTCTGATTGGGCGGAATGGGCCGGGTGATGTCAAGGGGGATTATGGTCTTGATCAGCCGATAGGACGGTTCAATATAAAGGGGGCAAGCCGCGAGGAACCATGTCCGACACCAAACCGACCTCCTTGAGTTCCCACCCAAAAGTGTTGCTAGTGGCGCACGGTTCCGCTCGGCATCCCGATTCGGTTTTGCCGGTGAAAGAGCTGGCGCGACTGGTGGCGGAGCGTGGGCCGTTCACCGAGGTGGAGGCTGTGTTCATGAAGGCCCGGCCACAGGCGGACCCATCGGCGCTGAACCCGGATGGGCCGACCATCGTGGTGCCGATCTTCATGGGACATGGGTATTACACCGACGTGCTGGTGCCCCAAATGCTGGGGATTGGGGCGGGAAATCCGCGCATTGTTTACACCCTGCCGGTGGGCGCCCATCCGGCCATTCCCGCGTTAATGATAAAGCGTGCGCTGGCCGCGTGCGCCGCTGCCGACCTGTCGCCCGATCAGGCGACGCTTTATTTGGTGGCGCACGGCTCGTCCAAACCGGGCGGCAGCGGCACCACGGCGCGGCACATTCTGACCGCTTTGCAGGGGATGGGGGTGTTCGCCCGCGTGGATCTGGGATTCCTGGAGCAAGCCCCCAAGGCAGAAGGGTGGCGGATCGCCCATCCCGACGGTCCCGTGGTGGCCTTGCCGTTATTGGTGGCGGCGGGGGCGCATACCAGCCAGGACATGCCGCGTCTGTTCGGTTTTGACGACGGTGCGGCCGGGTTGCGTCACGAGGGTGGGCGAAGGGTGGTTCTGGTCTCCTCCCTCGGGGTAGAGCCCGATCTCGTGGATCTTGTGATCGAATTGGCGAAATGTCATTATGAAGCCTTCGCCGCGTCACTTGATAAATAGAAAAGATCCCGTGAACCAGTCGCAAACCACGAAAACTTCGCAGTTGTCCCCATTGGCCAAGCCGGTGCTGTTGTGCATTCTGGACGGATGGGGGCATCGCGACCAACCTCAAGACAACGCGTTGGCCATGGCCGACCTGCCCAATTGGCGGCGGTTTTTGGCGCGCTATCCCCATTCTCTGCTGGCCACGTCGGGCACGGCGGTGGGGCTGCCCGATGGCCAGATGGGCAATTCCGAAGTGGGGCACATGAATATCGGCTCGGGCCGGGTGGTCTATCAGGATCTGCCGCGCATCGACAAAGCCATTCATGACGGCGTCCTTGCCAAGGACCCGGTCTTGCTGGGTCAATTGGCCAAGATCAAACAGGCGGGTGGATGTTTGCATCTGCTGGGCTTGCTCAGCCCCGGTGGCGTCCATTCCCATCAGGATCATCTGGAAGCCATCGCCAAAATCGCCGCCGATCAGAGCGTGCCGGTCAAGGTACACGCCTTTTTGGATGGGCGCGACACGCCGCCTTCCAGCGCGCAAGGGTTTTTGACTCGGTTCGAGGATGGAATCGCCGGACGGGATATTGTCGTTGCCACGGTATCGGGCCGGTTCTGGACCATGGATCGGGACAATCGCTGGGACCGGGTCGAGAAAGGCTATCGGGCCATGGTCGCTGCCCAAGGCGAGCGTGCTGCTACCGTGGCGCAAGCGGTGCAAAACTCCTATGACAAAGGCGAAACCGACGAATTCGTTTTGCCCACTATCATCGGCGATTACGCGGGCATGAAAGACGGCGACGGCGTGTTGATGGCCAACTTCCGCGCCGACCGGGCGCGGGAAATATTGCAAGCGCTGATCAAGCCGGACTTTGCCTCGTTCGAGCGCGGCCTTCAAATCCGCTTCAGCGCCGCCTTGGGGTTGACCGAGTATTCCACCGCCTTATCCCAATTCCTCACCACCTTGTTTCCGGCGCAAACCCTGACCCATCTTCTGGGCGAGGTCTTGGCCGAAGCGGGCAAGACCCAACTGCGCATCGCCGAAACCGAGAAGTACGCCCACGTCACCTTTTTCTTCAACGGCGGCCGCGAGCAGGTCTATCCTGGCGAGGACCGCATTTTGGTGCCCAGCCCCAAGGTCGCCACCTATGACCTGGCCCCCTCCATGTCGGCCTTGGACGTGACGGACAAACTGGAGGAGGCCATCGCCTCCAACCGCTATGACGTGATCGTGGTCAATTATGCCAACGGCGATATGGTCGGCCATACCGGCATCATGGCGGCGGCGATCGAAGCGGCGGAAACAGTGGATCGGTGCCTGGGGCGGTTGGAAGCCGCCATCGTTAAAGCGGGCGGAATCATGTTGATCACCGCTGATCATGGCAATCTGGAGCTGATGCGCGACGCGGAAACCGGCGAACCCCATACGGCCCACACCACTGGACCGGTGGACGCCGTCCTGGTCAACGCGCCTACCTGGGTGACGGGGATGGCCGACGGGAAGCTGGCCGATGTGGCTCCCACCTTGCTGTCTTTGCTGGGGGTGCGGCAACCGCCCGAGATGACCGGTACGGCCCTGATCTCCCAACGAAGCGACTTGCGAGCCGCCGGGTGACGAAACAGCCGTTCCGCCTTGGGCTGATTGTCGGGGTGGTCCAGTGGGGTATGGTCCTGGGGAGCGGGGCCGCTTTCGCCGAAGATTCTCCTGTGGCCGAACCGATGGCGCGGCTGAAACAATTGGAGCATCTGCTTGACCAAAGCCGAGCCGAGCAAGACGCCATCAGCCGCAAGACCCAGGCGATTACCGAGGAAACCGAAAAGATCCGCAATCAGATGATTGCCGCCGCCAACGCCGCCCAGGAAGACGAGGAATTGCTGTCGTCGCTGGAAGCGCAATTGGCGGATCTGATTGTGTCGGAAAAGGCCAAGACCGAGGCGTTGAAGCGTCGCTCGGGGCAGATGACCGGCGTGCTAACGGCGTTGCAACGTCTGGCTTGGCGTCCCACCGAAGCGCTGCTGGCGCAACCGCAAAGCCCCGCCGACACGGTGCGGTCGGCCATTTTGCTGCGGGCCGCCGTGCCGCAAATCATCGCCTCGGCCGAAACTTTGAAAGGCGACATCGCCAGTCTGGCGACCTTGCGCACCGAAATGGATCAGCAGCGCGACCGCATCAAAACGGCCACCGCCACCATGGAGGCCGAGCACCGGCAATTGAAAGAACTATACGAGCGCAAGGCGCAGTTTCAGGACGCCGCCATCGCCGCCCAAAACGCCGCTGAAAGCCGGGTGGCGCAATTGGCCGCCGAAGCTCAGGATCTGCGTGACCTGATGCAACGCATCGAAGAAGACCGCATCCGCCGCGTGGCCGAAGCCGAAGCAAAGGAAGCCGCCGAAAAGGCCGCCCGCGAGGCTGAGGTCGCCGCCCGCAAGGCCGCTGAAGAAGCGGAAGCCCTCGCGGTCAAGGCCCGCCAGGAAGCGGAACAGGCGGCGTTAAGGGCGGCGCGCGAACAAAAGGATCGGGAACGGCAGGCGGCGGAAGCGGCGAAGGAAGCGGAACGCCGCGCCCAGGCCGAGGCTCGGGAAAAGCAGGCGGCGGCGCAAAAGGCCGCGCAAGCCTCGCAGAAGGCCACCCGCGAAGCCGACGCCTCGCGGCCGCAGTCGCAAACCCGCCAATCCTTTGAATCGGCCAAGGGCAAAATCCTATTTCCGGCCCGGGGCAGCATCGTTGAACAATATAACCCTACCGCCGAAATCGGCATCGGCAAACGGGGCATAACCATTCAAACCAGACCCGCCGCGCAGGTGATCGCTCCCTATGACGGACAGGTGGTTTTCGCCGAAAGTTTCCGGGGCTATGGGCTGCTCTTGATCATTGAGCATTCTGACGGTTATCATACGCTGATTGCGGGGATGACTCGGATCGACGCGGTGGTCGGCCAAAAGCTAGTGGCGGGCGAACCGGTGGGCGTGATGGGAACGGAAGAAAGCAAACCCGCTTTGTATGTCGAATTGCGCCATAACGGACAGCCTATTAACCCAACGCCATGGCTTGCGGCCCACACCAGTCTTAAGGTTCACGGATGACTCCCAATAAATCAGCTTCTGCTTTCGTCGCATTCACGGCCGCCACGGCTTTGACGACCTTCCTGTCCATCGGCCCCGTTTCGGCTGCCGAGAACAAGGACACCTACAAACTGATGGACTTGTTTGCCGACGTCTTCCAACGAGTCCGCTCCGAGTACGTGGAACCCGTCAATGACGAAGATTTGGTCGAGGCCGCCTTGAACGGGATGTTGAGCTCGCTGGACCCCCATTCCAGCTACCTCAATCCCAAAGGCGCCAAGGATATGGAAATCAACACCAAGGGCGAATTTGGCGGCCTGGGCATTGAAGTCACCATGGAGAATGGTTGGATCAAGGTGGTGACCCCCATCGACGATACCCCCGCCTTTCGCGGCGGCATGCAACCCGGCGACTTCGTCACCCATTTGGATGGCGAGCCGGTGCAGGGACTAAGCTTGAACGAAGCGGTGGACCGTATGCGCGGCGCGCCTAATACGGATATCACCTTGACGGTCCGCCGCGTCGGCACGGCCGAGCCGTTCGACGTCAAATTGACCCGCGCGGTGATTAAACTTCAGACCGTGCGGTCCCATGCGGACGGCACGATCGGCTATATCCGCATCACCCAATTCTCCCAGACCACCGACGCCGATCTGAAGCGCAATGTGGCCCAGCTTAAGAAGGACATCGGCAAGGATCTGGCTGGTTTCGTCATTGATCTACGCAACAATCCCGGCGGCTTGTTGGATCAAGCCATCTCGGTGTCTGACGATTTCCTCGAAAAGGGCGAGATTGTTTCGACCCGGTCGCGCCGTCCCGAGGATACTCAACGCTACTTCGCCCGTCCTGGCGACATTACGGATGGTCTACCCTTGGTGGTGTTGATCAATGACGGATCAGCGTCGGCGTCGGAAATCGTTGCCGGAGCATTGCAGGATCATCATCGCGCTATCTTGGTGGGCACCCGCTCGTTTGGCAAAGGCTCGGTCCAGACCTTGATCCCGTTGCCCAATCATGCGCAGTTGCGCCTGACCACGGCGCGCTATTTCACCCCATCAGGCCGGTCGATCCAGGCGGTGGGCATCGAACCCGACATCAAGGTGCCGCAATCCAAGGTGCAAACCTTGGTCTTGCCGGACACCGAACGCCGGGCCGAAGCTCGTCTGCGCAAGGCGCTGCCCAATCCTGATGGCAAATCAGAGCAAAAGCCTGACCAAAAGCCAGAGCAAAAGAAAGACGGCGCGCCCGCCAAACCGGTTGCCCCCGAAGTCAAATTGCCCGACAACAGCAATGACGATGGCAAGATCGGCGGCACGTTGGCTGCGTTGGCGGCCATTAAGATGGGCGATCCCAACACCGATTATCAATATGCCCGCGCCTTGGATCTGTTGAAGGGATTGTCCTTGTACCGGGCTGGCGCGGCTTCGAGCAACTGATGGCTCTGTCAGCGTCCGACGATCCGATTTACCGTCCCGTGGGGGCAAGCGGCGGCAAAAAAAGCCGCTTGTTCACCCTAAGGCATGCGGCGTTGGCGCTGATCGTTCTTGTGGTGGGCGGCGGCGGCGGCACCGCCGCCTATTTTCTATCCGATATGGATATGCGCGACGTGATCGGCTTCTTGGATGTCGCCGATCCGGGCGGAACGAAATTGACCATGCTGATGCCCGGCGCTGGTGAGGCGGCGGCTCCACCCGCCTCTGCACCGACCGAGACCCAGGATTTGCTGACGCCGCCCGGCGGGCCGGTTCATCGTCCCGAACCGGCGGCCATGGAGCCTCCTCCACCCCCTCCACCCTTGCCCATCGCCCAAACTCCGCCGCCGCCCGCTCCCGTGGCGGCAAAAGACGAGCACGCTCCTGCGGCAGCGCCAACCGTGCCCGCGGTTCCGATCATCAAGGGGTTCGATCCCAAATTGTTCGCCGGACTTGTGGTGCCGCCGCCCAATGCGCCAGCCCTTGCCGTGCCGCCGCCCGCGCCGCGCGCCGCCGACGCCATCCCCTCTTTCGCCGCTTTGCCCGACATCAAGGGCGAGACGCCCTTGTCGCCGGTTCCCGATAAAGCTTTGTTGGGCAATTCCGCCCACGGGCCGATTCCCGTGGTGTCCGCCGATGGACGCCAGCCGTGGAAAGTCTATGCCAAGCCATTCGATGGTCCCAAGGAACAGCCCAAGATTGCCGTAGTGGTGGCCGATTTGGGTCTGGATTTAACCACCACCGAGACGGTGCTGGCCAAGTTGCCCGCCAACGTGACGGTGGCGTTCAGTCCCTATGCGCTGGAATTGACCCGGTGGATCAAGGTGGCGCGCGACGGTGGACACGAGGTTTTGGTCATTTTGCCGGTGGCGGTGGATGCGCCCGGTGCGCCCGATCCTGGTCCATTGGGATTGGCTCAGACCTTGCCGGAAAAGGAAAACATCGCCCGGCTGGAAATCATTTTGAACCGCGCGCCGGGGGTGATCGGCGTGCTTGTGCCGCAGACGTCGTTTCTGTCTCAAGGGGCGGGCGCGCCGATTTTGGGCGCGTTGCTGCAGCGGGGGCTGTTGTATGTGGGGGCGCCGGTGACCGGCCTGCGGAATCCGCCCATGGCCACTGTCAGCGACAGCATCGACAAATCACCGTGGCGGGCCGCCATCGAGGCGCGCTTGGCACTGGCGGTCAAGAACAGCAAGTCCAATGCGGGACAGGTCTTGGCGGCGACGCCTAAACCGGTTACTGTACAAACCTTGGTGCCGTGGCTGGACGGATTGACCGGTTTCGGCGTCGCCGCAGCGCCGGTCAGCGCCGTCGCTTTGCCACCCGGTTAAGAGGAAAAAATGTCGCATTCGGATAATGACAATCGCCCCTATCGTCTGGGAGTGGGCATGGTTTTGTTCAACTCGGCTGGACTGGTGTTCGTCGGACGGCGCAAGGATACGCCCGAACCTGCTTGGCAATTTCCTCAAGGCGGCATCGACAAGGGCGAAGACCCGCTCCAGGCGGTGTGGCGCGAGATGCATGAAGAGATCGGCACAGACAAGGCGCAACTGATCGGCCAAAGCTGCGATTGGCTGACTTACGATTTGCCGCCGGATTTGGCGGCCAAGTCCTGGGGCGGCAAATATCGCGGACAGAAACAGATGTGGTTCGCCTTCCGTTTCGTGGGCGTGGATTCAGACATTGATCTGGAAACCCACACGCCGGAATTTTCCCAGTGGAAATGGATGGAATTGTCCCTGGTCCCGGATGTGATCGTGCCATTCAAGCGTGGGCTTTACACTCAGGTGGTCGCGGAATTTTTAACGATTGCGGGCCAATAGATGACCGCTGACAATCCGCAAGCGCGCCCTTTGCTCAGATTCGAGAAGGGCCGGTCCAAACGCTTTCGCGCCGGTCACCCCTGGGCTTATTCCAACGAAGTGCAAATGACCGCCGAGGTCAAGGCGTTGCCGCCCGGAACCCTGGTCACCTTGATCGATGCAGGGGATGAAAAGCTGGGCGTGGCCAGTTTCAATCCTCGTTCGCTGATCGCCGCCCGTCTGTTGTGCGACGATTGGCAACGGCCCATTGATGAGGGCTTTGTCGCAGAAAGGCTGCGCAAGGCCTTGGCCTTGCGCGATCTTTTGTTTGATCAGCCTTGGTATCGATGGATTCATTCCGAAGCGGACGGACTGCCTGGTTTGGTCATCGACCGGTACGGCGACGTGGTGGTTTTGCAGGTCAATTCCGCAGGCATGGAACTGCTGACGCCATTGATAGTCCAGGCTGTGGTCGAGTTGATCGCGCCCAAAGTGGTGGCGTTGAAAAACGACGCTCCGGTGCGGACGTTGGAGGGGTTGGAGCTATACGATCGCCTTGAACTGGGCGAGTTGTCCGGTCCGGTCGAAGTGCGCGAAAACGGCCTGACTTATTTTGCCGATTTGGCGGGAGGGCAAAAGACCGGCTGGTTCTTTGATCAACGGATCAATCGCGCCTTCATGGCCACGTTGGCCAAGGGTCGCTCGGCCTTGGATGTCTATTCCTATGGCGGCGGTTTTGCCTTGGCTCTGGCGGCTGGCGGCGCGACTCGTGTCGTTGCGGTGGATCGTTCCGCCGATGCGTTGGAGTTGGCTTCCAAGGCGGCGGCGGCCAATAACCTTAAAATTGAAACCGTGCGCGCCGAGGCTTATGCCGAATTGGCCCGGCTGGACGCAGCCAAGGAAAAGTTCGGCATCGTGGTGGTCGATCCGCCCGCCTTCGTCAAAAGCCGCAAGGACCTAAACGCCGGGGCCAAGGGCTATCGCAAATTGGCCAAGCTGGCCGCGCCGTTGGTGGAGCCGGGAGGGTTTCTGTTCGCCGCATCATGCTCGCATCATATGCCGGTGGAGATGTTCTTCGATGAAATCGCCCAAGGCATGTTGCAAGCGGGGCGCAGCGGTCGGGTCATCCGTACCAGCGCTGCCGGACCAGACCATCCGCTGCATCCGCTGTTGCCCGAAAGCGCCTATTTAAAGGCTATGGCGATACAGCTGGATTAAGATGGATCACCCCTCTTGGCAGCGCTTGGCCGCATACATGGCTTGATCGGCTTCTTTCAGGATTTGGTCGGGGTCGGAACCGTCACCCAAAGCCAGCTTAATTCCCAAGCTGGCCGAGCATTGATGGTGGATGGCGCCCAGTTTGTATTCCTGACCAAGAGACAGCATGATTTTTTCGGCGATGGACTGGGCAAGGGATAGGGCGTCCTGCGCCGACGGTCCCAGCCCTTCCAACAGAACAACGAACTCGTCGCCGCCAATGCGGGCGATGGTGTCGGTGTCGCGGATCAACTTACCCAGTCGGTGGCCGACCTCAATAAGCAGTTGATCTCCTGCGTCATGGCCGTGCGCGTCGTTCAATTGTTTGAACTTGTTAAGATCCATGAACAACAAGGCCAAGTGGGAGTTGTGCCGTTTGCTGGCGCTCAAAGCTTTGGTCAACCGATCCAAAAGCAGCCGTCGATTGGGCAGATGGGTCAGCGGATCGTGGAAGGCCATGTCCTGCAATTGAGCTTCCAGATTTTTGGTTTTGGTGATGTCCTGGTGGGCGAGAACCACGCGAATTAATGAAGAGTTCGCGCGCAACACATTAAGCGTGAACCATCGTTTTTGCGTGGTGGAATCGCACATGTATTCGATTTGGAAATGGTGCATCTCGCCATTGATTACGGCGCGGATGCCCCGCGCGATCGACCCTGCTTCGTCTCTGGCCTGACTGGAGGCTTTATTGCAGATTTCCAGGTAATTGGCGCCGACGTTCATGGAATCTTTGAAGCCGCCATTTTGCTGGGCGAATTCGATCCAACTCTGATTGATCGAAAGGATCTTGCCGGTTTGATCGATGACGCATACATGGTCGGTCAAGGCGTCCAAGGTGGTTTGCAGCAATTGCCGTTCGGCTTGCAGCAGGGCATCGACCCGCTTGCGGCGGCTGATGTCATGGGCGATTTTGGACACCCCGATGATTCGTCCGTAGCTGTTGCGGATGGGCGACAAGGTGACCGACAGGTCCAACAATGTTCCGTCCTTGTGAACGCGCACGGTTTCGTAAGGCGAGATGGTTTCGCCATCGATGATTCGAGCCAACAAATCGTCTTCTTCTCTCAATCGGTTGGGTGGAAAGACCATGGTCATGGGTCTGCCGATGGCTTCGGCGACCGTATAACCGAATAACCGTTCCGCCTCCGGGTTCCAACTGGTGATGGTGCCCTGCAAGGTTTTACTGACGATGGCGTCGCCAGAAGATTCGATGAGCGAGGCCAACATCGACAACTTTCTTTCCGATTTGCGGCTTTTATGAACGATCCAGCAGATCAACGCGCCCGAACAAACAAAGGTTGCAACGGTCACGATGGCAGGGACGGAAAATTTGAATTCCATCACCGGTGGGATAAACAGATAGAAACCAGCCATAGCGCTTATCACAATGGCCAGGATGGCCGGTCCAATGCCCAACAGCAAGACGGACAGGATAGTCGCCGGGTAAAATGTCAAAAAACCGAAGCCCGCCTCCATGGGCAACAAAGCCAAGCGCAATGCCAAAGCCAAGCCTGTCAGTGCCAGTCCCAAGCCGTAGCGGATGACCGGCTTTTCAAAGGCCGCCGATGCCAAAATGGAGGCGATGGTTTTCACGGTTGCCGTAATAGATCCCCCCTTTTTAACGGAAGAACTCCAACTCATGAGTTAACCCGATGATCCGCGTTAGCGTGTTGGCCTCGAATGTCAAATAACATGCCTTTTAACAGGGCTATTAGGAACACCTTTTGTCATGCCGTACAGACAGTCCCTTCCCACGCTTGGCGGAATGCACTAAACTGAAGGCCTTGATTCCCGAGCGGCCTGCCCCAAA
The DNA here is from genome assembly GCA_903924765.1 of uncultured Rhodospirillaceae bacterium. Taxonomy (GTDB): domain Bacteria; phylum Pseudomonadota; class Alphaproteobacteria; order Rhodospirillales; family Magnetospirillaceae; genus CAIYCT01. Next base: position 20,517 of record CAIYCT010000476.1, read on the forward strand.
AAGTCGTGCGAACGAGTTTTGAGAGGAGTTGGCCGCTCATGGTTAGATTTGTAGGGCGATTCTTAAGTCGCCAGCTAGGGGTGAACACCCTGTCAAAGGTTGCTGTCATGAGTGTCTTGCGTGTTTTTAACCTTGTTTTCGTGTTCGTGGCCGGCGTGGCGCTGATGGGCTGCGGCAGCCGCACCAATCTGCAACCGGCGCAAAGTGACCAACCGCTGGCCAACACCCAACTGCTGACCGACATTCCCATCCCCAACAACGCCACCATGGATAACGAACGGTCGATCATTCTGGCCGATCGCGATCATTGGGTGGGCAGGCTGGTCATGCGTTTTTGGCAAAATACCGGCGAACTGACCGGCTTCTATCAGGCGCAGATGCCGGGATTTGGCTGGGAACCGATAATGAGCGTAACCTCGGCGGCCAGCATTTTGACCTTTACCCACGGCGATCATGCCGCCACCGTGCAAATCGAGGATTCAACCATGGGGCTGAAATCCCAGGTGTCGATCACCGTAGCCCCCCGTCAGGCTTCATCGAGCGGCGGTAGCTATGGCAATGGCGGCGGAAACTATGGCTCTGGCGCCTCGGACTATACTCGTCCGGGTGCCGTCAAAGCCGAGCCATTGCCTGCCCGCTAAGGTCGGCGCGGCCCCTTTTTTACTAGGAATCCATCATGTCTGCTGAACAGTCGTTATCCCTGTTGTCCGATTTGGTCGCCGACGCCAAACGGGCCGGAGCCGATGCGGTCGAGGCCGTGCAGGTCGATCAAATCTCGGTGGGCGTGGGCTGGCGGATGGGCGCGATGGAACATCTGGAGCGCAGCGAATCCAGCGATATCGGTCTTCGGGTGCTGATCGGCAAGCGTCAGGCTCTGGTCTCCACATCTGACCCGTCCAAGACCGCTTTGACCGAATTGGTCGAACGCGCCGTATCCATGGCCAAGGTGGTGCCCGAGGACCCTTATCTGGCCTTGGCCGAACCCGATCAATTGGCCACACGCTTTCCCGATTTGGATTTGTTCGATCCGACCGAACCCAGCGCCGAAACCTTGATTGATCTGGCGGTCCGGGGCGAGGACGCGGCGCGGGCGGTGAATGGCGTCAGCAATTCCGACGGCTCGCGGGCCGGATGGGGCCGCTCGAAGGTGGCCTTCGTCGGCAGCAACGGATTCTCGCAAGCCCATTCGGCCACTCACTCGTCCTTGTCGGTCAGCGTCTTGGCGGGCGAGTCCAAGGATGCTATGGAGACCGATTACGACCACACCGCCGCTGTGTTCTTTGCCGATCTGCGCAGTCCCGAAGAGGTGGGCCGCGAGGCAGGCGAACGGACGGTCAAACGTTTGGGAGCGCGCAAGGTCAATACCTGCAAGGTGCCCCTGGTGTTCGACCCAAGGGTGTCGCGCGGCCTGATCGGCTCGCTGTCCAGCGCCATTAACGGCGCGCTGGTGGCGCGGGGCACCAGCTTCCTGAAAGACAGTTTGGGCAAGAAGATTTTCGCGTCCGGCATCACTATCGTAGACGAGCCCCATCGTTTGCGCGGCATGCGCTCGCGGCCCTACGACGCCGAAGGTTTGCCCACCAAGCGCTGGAACGTGGTCGAGGACGGGGTGCTTACCACCTGGATTTTGGATCTGCGCTCGGGCAGGCAATTGGGCATGGCTTCCACCGGCCACGCCAGCCGCGGCGTGGGCTCGGCCCCCAGCCCCAGCGCCAGTAACCTGTATCTGGAAGCGGGGCCTATCACCCGCGAGGAAATGATCTCGGACATCGATCAAGGTTTTTACATCACCCATATGTTCGGCTCGGGCGTCAATGTGGTTACCGGTGATTTCTCGCGCGGGGCAGGTGGGTTCTGGATCGAAAAGGGCGAACTGGCCTATCCGGTGGCCGAGGTCACCGTGGCGGGCAATATGAAAGAGATGTTCCCCAACCTGATCCCCGCTAGCGACTTGGAACTGCTGCACGGCATCGATGCCCCCACCATCCGCATCGACGGGATGACGCTGGCAGGGAAGTAAGCCTCAGTCGAACGCCGCCGCCATCAACGCCTTGGTGTAGTCGGTTTGGGGCGTTGAAAACAGGTTGGTGGCGGGACCGGCTTCGACCACTTTGCCGTCTTTCATCACCACCAGATCGTCGGCCAGGGCGCGGATCACCCGCAGATCGTGGCTGATGAACAAATAGGCGATGCCGTATTTGGCTTGGATATCGCGCAGCAGATCGACGATTTGAGCCTGGACGCTGACATCCAACGCCGAGGTGGGCTCGTCCAGCACGATCAAGCGCGGCTTCAGCACCAGGGCACGGGCGATGGCGATGCGTTGGCGCTGGCCACCGGAAAACTCGTGGGGATAGCGATCGATGGCGTCGGCGGGCAGCCCCATTTCCACCAGCGCGTTCACGATGATGTCGCGGCGAGCCGTGCGGTCGGGAGCCAGCTTGTGGACCTCCAGGCCTTCGCCGATGATCTGCTCCACCGACAGGCGCGGGCTGAGTGAGCCGTAGGGGTCTTGAAACACGATCTGCATGTGACGGCGCAGGGGCCGCATCGTTCCGGCGCTTAATCCCTGGATCTCGCGCCCATCAAACGTGATGGAGCCGGTCGAGCCGATCAAACGCAGCAGCGCCAAGCCCAAGGTGGTTTTGCCCGACCCGGATTCGCCCACCACGCCCAAGGTTTGGCCTAGCTTGACCGCCAAGGAAATACCGTCCACTGCCCGCACCACTTGTCGGGCGCGGCGGAAGATGCCGCCCTTGATGGGAAACAGCACTTGGAGGTCTTTGGTCTCCAACAAAACCGGGGCGTTGGGATCGGAGTGATTGGGATGGCCCTTGGGCTGGGCCGCCAGCAATTGCTTGGTGTAGGGATGCTGAGGCGCGGCAAACAAATTGGCGACGGTTCCGGTCTCGACAATTTCGCCGTGCTGCATTACCGCTACCCGATCGGCCACCTTGCGCACGACCCCTAGATCGTGGGTAATGAACAGCATGGACATGCCCAGACGTTGCTGCAAATCTTTGAGCAATGCCAGGATTTGAGCTTGGATGGTCACGTCCAAGGCGGTGGTAGGCTCGTCGGCGATCAGGATGTCGGGCTCGCAGGCCAGGGCCATGGCGATCATCACCCGTTGACGTTGACCGCCCGACAATTCATGGGGCAGGGCGTTCAAGCGTTGCTCGGGATTGGGGATGCCCACCAGCTCCAGCAGCTCCAGCACGCGGGCCTTGACCGCATCGCCGGTCAGGCCTTTGTGCAGCCACAACACCTCGGCCACTTGCTTGAACACTGAATGCAGCGGATTCAACGACGTCATCGGTTCTTGAAAGATCATGGCGATGCGGTTGCCGCGCACCGTTCTTAAAGTGCGTTCGGACGCGCCCAACAGCTCTTGGCCGGACAGAAGGATTGAGCCCGACGGATGGGAGGCCAGAGGATAGGGCAGCAATTGCAGGATCGACAAAGCGGTGACCGACTTGCCCGACCCCGATTCGCCCACCAGCGCCAGGACCTCGCCCTTTTCCAAGGCAAAGGAGATGTGTTTGACCGCCGGTTCGGTGCCGAAATTGACAGAAAGGTCGGTAATTGAAAGCAAGGTCATGATTGAGTCTTTCTGGGATCAAAAGCGTCCCGCACCGCTTCGCCGACGAACACCAACAACGACAGCAGTACGGCGGTGACGATGAAACCGGTCAGGCCGATCCAGGGGGCTTGCAGGTTTTCCTTACCCTGGGCCAGCAGATTGCCCAGCGAGGCCGAGCCGGGCGGCATTCCCAATCCCAGGAAGTCCAAAGCGGTCAGCGCCACCACCGAGGCGTCGAGAATGAATGGCAGAAAGGTCAAGGTCGCCACCATGGCGTTGGGCAGAACGTGGCGGACCATGATGCGGGGATCGCTCATGCCTAAGGCGCGGGCGGCGCGGACATAATCGAAATTTCGCGCGCGCAAAAATTCCGCCCGCACCACGCCCACCAAGCCGGTCCACGAAAACAAGGTCAGGACTCCCAGCAAGGTCCAGAAACCGGGTTGAATCACCGAGGCGACGATGATCAAAATCATCATTTGCGGCAGCCCGCCCCAGATCTCCAGGAAGCGTTGCCCCAGCAAATCGATGCGACCGCCGAAATAGCCTTGAATGCCGCCGACCATGACGCCGATGACGCTGGACACGGCGGTCAGCGCCAACCCGAACAGGATCGACAGGCGCAGGCCGTAAATAAGCCGGGCCAGCACGTCGCGGCCTTGGTCGTCGGTGCCCAACCAGTTTTCCGCGCTGGGCGGGGCCGGATGGGGACGAGTGACGTCATAGCCGATGGCCTTATAGTCGAAATGGATCGGCGGCCAGATCGCCCAGCCATGCTGGGAAATTTGTTGGATCATGAACGGATCGCGGTAATCGGCGTAGGTCTGGAAATCGCCGCCGAAGGTGGTTTCGGGGTAATCACGAAGGACGGGGCTGTAAACGCCGCCGTCATAGACCACCAGCAAGGGACGGTCATTGGCGATGAATTCGGCGAACAGGCTAAGGATCACGATGGTCAAGAAGATCATCAAACTGACCCAGCCGCGTCGGTTGGCGCGGAAGGCGGAAAGACGGCGGCGAGTAAGGGGCGTCATGGCCTAGACCACCCGCTTGTCAAAATCGATGCGGGGATCGACCAGATGGTAGGTTAAGTCGCCTACCAAATTCAGGATCAGGCCCAACAAGCTGAACAGATACAGCGTGCCGAACATCACCGGATAATCGCGGTTCATCACCGCCTCGAATCCCAACAGGCCGATTCCGTCCAGGGTGAAGATGATCTCGATCAGCAGCGCGCCAGTGAACAAGATGCCGATCAAGGTGGCGGGAAATCCGGCCACGATCAGCAACATGGCGTTGCGGAAGACATGGCCGTACAGCACGCGATTTTCGCTCAGGCCTTTGGCGCGGGCGGTGACCACGTACTGTTTGTTGATCTCGTCCATGAAGCAATTCTTGGTCAGCATGGTCAGACCGGCGAAGCCGCCGATGACCAAGGCCAGAGTGGGCAGGACCATGTGCCAGGCGTAATCCTTGATCTTGCCGAAGGCGGACAAGCTCTCCCAATTGGACGAGGTCAGGCCGCGCAACGGGAACCACGACAGATAGTGGCCGCCGGCGAACACCACGATCAGCAGGATGGCGAACAAAAAGGCCGGGATGGAATAGCCGATGATGACCACCCAGGTGCTGACCATATCGAAGCGGGTGCCGTCGCGGGTGGCCTTGGCGATGCCCAATGGGATCGACACTAGATAGATAATGAGCGTGCTCCACAATCCCAGCGAAATGGAGACCGGCATTTTCTCGGCCACCAGATCGACCACCTTGGCATCGCGGTAGAAGCTGGTGCCGAAATCGAAGCGGGCGTAATTGCCCAGCATCAACCAAAACCGCTCCAGCGGCGGTTTGTCGAAACCGAATTGCTTTTCGATCTGCTTGATGAAGGCGGGGTCCACGCCCTGCGCGCCCCGGTACGGTGAGGTTTGCGACGGCGACGCGGCAACGGTGCTGCGCGCGGCCATATCGCCACCGGTGGCGCCCAGGCGGGCGGTGGCTTCGGCGGCGGTGCCCTTGATGCGCGAGATCATCAGCTCTACCGGGCCGCCAGGGGCCAATTGCACCAAAAAGAAATTGATCGCCATGATCCCCAATAGGGTAAACGGGATCAAGGCCAAGCGACGGACGATGTAGGAAATCATTTCATCCACCATGTGAATATAGAGGTTCCTTGGGCGGGAACGATCTCGGGGATGCCGAATTTATCCCAATACGCATAGCGGTCCACACCCAAATGCCAGTGCTGGATCACGTAATGGTTCCACAGCAGCACCCGGTCCA
>CAIYCT010000477.1 GCA_903924765.1 uncultured Rhodospirillaceae bacterium
CGTAGCGAAAACCCTCATACAGCTGCGGGAGCGATTAAATCTGGCAGACTGCCTGAATCGGTTTTAGAGGGATGCGCCGGCAGTGATGAGGTTTGGGCAAGGAAGTCCGTCGCCAAAGTATCGAAAAATCCGGCAATTCTCAGGAAGCTGGCTGCCGATTCAAACGCCGATGTGCGTCGCGAAGCGGCCCAAAATCAACACACGGACATTGATGTCGTTGAAAAGATGGCGTTGGAAACAGATTGTCTGGCTGCAAAAACGGCGGCGGCGGGACGTTCAACCAGCCCGGAAATATTAAGCCGGTTATTCGGCGATTTGGAAAATCATTACGATGCCGGCTTGGCGGATGCGCTAAAACAAAACGAACAAACGCCCGCTCATTTCCGTGTTGCCGCTGCGTTGAAAAGACCTGATGGAGACTGACTATATGGAAATTCCTATAGATCCAATCGTCCAGCCGCCACCGTCCGGCAAATTCAAGTTCCGTGTCATCCTGATTTTCGACATGAACTCGTTCTTCGCGTCGGTGGAGCTGCGGGATTACCTTCGGGATCATAAAGTCGATTTGCGAGGCAAGCCGGTCATCATTGGCAAGCTTCGTCGCCGCAAGGTGGTTTCCACGGCGACGCCAGAGGCTCGCGCCTTCGGCGTAAAAAAGGGAATGCCCACATTGCAGGCATCGTCGCTTTGCCAAAAGTATCGACCAGACACTGTTTGGCTTCCGGTCCGCACTCTGGTTTACGAAGAGGAGTCGGACGAAATATTGAGGGTTGTCAGGGACGAACTGGCGACGATGGGACTTAATCCGGTTATCGGCACTGTTGGATTGGATGAAGCCTACATAGACCTGACGCCGAATTGTCAGGGGGCCACCTCCGCAGACTCGCTGGATATGGCCCGGCCTATCGCCGAAAAGCTAAAGGCGCGAATCCTCAAGGAACGCAAGCTACACTGCAAAATCGGCATCGCCTCAAACAAAATGATGGCGAAAATTGCAACAGACCAAAAATCGCAGGACGGGATAAACACCATCTATGACAAAGATTGGGATACGATTTTGCCGCCGCTGGATGTCAGCGAAATTCCCCATGTTGGCGAGGCCACTGAGGAAAAGCTGAAGTCCCGCATCCCGCCGTTCAATACAATTGCCGACATTCGGAATACCCCTCCCGGATTTGATTTCCTACCGTTCGTCGGGAAGCAAAAATATCTAGCCCCGATACTTCGCGACTTAGCTTTTGGCAAAGATGATAGAATTGTTGAACCAGACGGCCCGCCACAGAGCTTCAGCCGAATCGAAACCTTCGAATACGACACAAATGACATGAAAGTAATTGGCCCTGAAATCAGCTATTTCGGGAGCGACCTCCAAGTTCGTCTTAATAAGTTTAAGAAATTGGCGGGCACGGTGAAGGTCAATTACGTCCACGCAGCAAATTATGAAGATAGGAAAAAACGGTCCGTCCAAAAGAAACTCGCTGTTCCCACCGATCATGGCGGATTAATCATGGGCAAGGCGATGGAATTGGTGGCCGAAAACGACTTGTTGAGAGACAAATTATATTCGTTGGGAGTTGCCGTCGATAATCTCGTTGATGTAGGGACACCTTTGCCCCAGCCGAAGCCAAAGAAACCTCTACCGGCAACTAAGCCAAAGCTAAGCAAAAGGGCCAGAATTGAGGAGCATACCGTTCCGCTGTTCAAAATGCCATGAACAAGCCCGATGACACTAAAGATTCCGACCAGAGCGGAAGCGAGCTATTCGAACACCACATGTGTTGGGAGGAAGTAGAGATGAGGAGACCGGTTTCAACAGCTGATGCGGTTTTCCAGATAGCTCGCGAGCCATCGCGCGTTGGTTATCGCGGCTTGCTCAACCAGTCTCCGGTCGGTGGGGTCGTCCAAGTTGACGGCATCGAGGCCGAGGAGTCGGGCGTATTCAGCCAGAGATTCGCATCCCAATTCCGCCAGCGCCAATGCCAAGGACTGATGTCCCCTCAACGTGGTTTTCACAAGAAAAAAGGGTCGAACGGTTCAACGAGGCCTTTGGCTTTTAAAAAGCAAGTGCAGCCGAAATTCCGCCCCGTGATAAAAACTCCGTCGACATCCGGGTCATTTGCGGTGACAGATGCCACCTCGCGCTCAATATACTGGTCGGCTTCACTCCATTCATTGAAACGCGTGCAAATTCCTGTGTTGTTCTTATGGCCATGCCACCATTCGCAGTTGGCGCAGCATTTTCCATCTGATTTTTTCTCAACATTCTGCATAGTCTCTGATTATACAACCCCGGCCCCGGTCTTGCGGGATGAAAATGCGGTACTGCGAAAATATCTTCATGGAGGCTTAAACCAATAAAATATCCCATGTCCAATAACATTCCATCGGCTCCGGCATCGCCACCGGTCGTCTCCTTGCCAGTCGGTTCACACCTGCATATCCAGAAAATTCAGGAGCTCACCGGGGGCGAAGTTTTCGTGTCGCAATGGAAAATAACCAAGCTGCGGAATTTCCAGATATACTCCAAAGCGCTGAAAATCCGTCGTTACCGTTTCGAATACTACGTCAACGCGCTTTTCTCACCGGAGCTGTTAGAAAAGGCA
>CAIYCT010000478.1 GCA_903924765.1 uncultured Rhodospirillaceae bacterium
GGGCGGTTGCGGCGGCTGATAATTCGAAAAAAGGAGAAAGACTATGCCAGGTCCCATGAAAATTCGTGCCGCCAGCAAAGACGGCATCACAGAAGTTAAGGTCTTGATGAGCCACGAAATGGAAACCGGGTTCCGCAAGGATGCCTCTGGCGCCGTGGTGCCTGCTTGGTTCATCAGTGAAGTCACCGCCAAGTTAAACGGCAAGACGGTCATGGAAGCCCAATGGGGACCGTCCGTGTCGAAGAACCCCTATCTGGCGTTCAAGATCAAGGGTGGCCAAGCCGGTGACAAAATGAGCGTCACCTGGGTCGACAGCAAAGGCGAAACCCGCACCGACGAAGCCACCATCAGCTAAGACCATTGCCCCAACGCAGACGAAATCAGGGGGGAGGAACCATGAAACGCATTCACTTACTAGGCGGCGTCGCCATAGCCGTCTCGGCTTTGGTCGGGCAGGCCGCCTGGGCCGAAAAAGATAAGTCCATCGAAAGCATCGAGGAATATCGCCAGGCATTGAAGGATGGAAATCCCGCCGAATTGTTCCAAGCGTCAGGGGAGGAATTGTGGAAGACCCCCGCCGGACCCAAGAACGCATCGTTGGAACGGTGCGATCTTGGTCTGGGGGCTGGGGTGGTCAAGGGGGCCTATGCCCAGTTGCCCCGCTACTTCAAAGACACCAACAAGGTTCAGGATATGGAATCAAGGGTGCTCACTTGCATGGAAACCCTGCAGGGCATCGACACTAAAGAGTATGTCCAGGCCCCGTTCGACACGCCCAAGAAGAACGACTTGAACGCTTTGGCGACTTACATATCCGGGGAATCATCCGGAGTGCCCATTAAGGTGTCGTTGGCTCATCCCAAAGAACGCCAGATGTACAATCTGGGCAAGCGGCTATTCTATTATGAGGGCGGGCCCCATGATTTTGCCTGCGCCACCTGCCATTCGCAAGAGGGCGTGCGCATCCGTTTGCAGGAACTGCCCTATCTGCCGTCGGCCAAAGGCGCAGGTTCGGCGTGGTCCACATGGCCCGCTTATCGGGTCAGCGCAGGGCAAATGTGGTCGATGCAATGGCGTTTGGCGGATTGCTTTCGCCAACAGCGATTCCCCGAACCGATCTACACCTCGGAGGCGACCATCGCCCTTTCCATGTTCATCGCGGCAACCGGCAACGGCGCTGTGATGGATACCCCCGGCATCAAACGGTAAGGCTGACATCATGAAACAGACCTTTGTCTTCTCACTGGTTGCTTTGACGCTGGTCGTGGCGGCAACGCCCGGTCATTCTGCCGACAATTCTTGGGGATCGGGCGCCGATGACAAGACGTTCGATGCCATGTTGCAATCGGGTTTTAAGGATCGCGGCATCGCCACGGTGGATCGCCTGAAGCAGGATTCGACGCAGAAATTCTGTTCCGACCCGGTCAGCGCCGCCAGCCCAAAAATGGAAAAGATGCGCAAGAAAATCGAAGCCGAAAATCTCGCCAGCGTCAAATGGCCGTCCGACGGCAAATGGTTGGGGGATTGGAAAGAGGGCGAAAAGGTCGCTCAAAGCGGCAAGGGACTGACCTGGAGCGACAAAGCCGATCAAGTCAATGGCGGCAATTGTTACAACTGCCATCAGATCTCGCCGAAGGAAATTGCTTTCGGCACCATTGGCCCCAGCCTTTATAATTATGGAAAAATCCGGGGCAATTCGGAAGAGGTGCTGCGCACGACTTGGGCCAAGATCTTTAACGCCAAATCCTCGAATGCCTGCTCGAACATGCCGCGCGGCGGTCATATGGGAATCATCACCGAAAAGCAAATCCAGGACGTGATGGCCTTGCTGCTCGATCCTCAATCTCCGGTCAATCAATAGGACTCAAGCCATCATGAACCGTCGTGAATTCCTAAACGTCCTAGCCTGCGCGACCGCGTCGGGCATGGTGATGCCCGCTTCGCTCGCTCGGGCTGAGAAAGCCGCCGAAGAGATTTATGATGCTCCGGCCTTTGGCAATGTGTCATTGCTGCATATCACCGATTGCCATGCGCAATTGAAACCCATCTATTTCCGCGAACCCAATGTCAATTTGGGCGTTGGTTCCATGGCCTGGCGTCCGCCCCATGTGGTGGGCGAGGCATTCTTGAAGCACTTCAAGATCAAGCCCAACTCGGCGCAAGCCCATGCCTTCACGTATTTGGATTTCGAGCGCATGGCCAAAGTCTATGGCAAGGTCGGAGGCTTTGCTCATTTGACCACCTTGGTCAAGCGCGTCCGCGGCAACCGTCCTGGCGCGTTGCTGCTGGATGGGGGTGATACTTGGCAAGGGTCGGGCACAGCTCTGTGGACCCAAGGCCAGGATATGGTCGATGCCGCCAAATTGCTGGGCGTCGATTTGATGACCTTGCATTGGGAATGCACCTATGGTCAGGATCGGGTCAAAGAGATCGCCGAAAAAGATTTTGCCGGTCACATCGAAATCTTGGCTCAAAACATCAAAACCGCCGATTTCGGCGATGCGGTGTTCAAACCTTTTGTGATCCGCGATGTGAACGGAACCAAGGTCGCGGTGATTGGGCAGGCCTTCCCCTATACCCCCATCGCCAACCCCCGTTACATGGTGTCCGATTGGACGTTCGGCATTCAAGAAGAAACCATGCAAAAGTCCGTGGACGAGGCCCGCGCTCAAGGGGCGGCTGTGGTGGTTGTCCTGTCGCACAACGGCATGGATGTTGATTTGAAGATGGCGTCGCGGGTGCGCGGCATCGATGCGATTTTCGGCGGTCACACCCATGACGGCATGCCCACTCCCAGCATCGTGGACAATCCTGGCGGCAAGACCCTGGTGATGAACGCCGGGTCGAACGGCAAATTCTTGGGTGTCCTGGATTTGGATGTGAAGGGCGGCAAGGTGTCGGACTTCCGGTATCGTCTGATGCCGGTTTTTGCCAATCTGCTGCCCGCCGATCCGGCCATGGATTCGTTGATCGAAAAAGTGCGTGCGCCTTATATGAGCAAACTGACCGAGAAATTGGCGGTCAGCGAAGGTCTGCTCTATCGTCGCGGCAATTTCAACGGTAGTTTCGACCAAGTTATCTTGGATTCGCTGTTGGCGGAAAAAGACGCCGAGATCGCGTTTTCACCCGGTTTCCGCTGGGGCACGACCATCTTGCCGGGTGAAGCCATCACCATGGAAAACGTGCTGGATCAAACAGCCATCACCTATCCCTATGTGACCCTTAATTCCATGACCGGTAGCCAGATTAAAGAGATCTTGGAAGATGTCTGCGACAATCTGTTCAACGTCGATCCCTATTATCAGCAAGGCGGCGATATGGTCCGTGTGGGCGGTCTGTCCTATTCGTGCGACCCGACCGCAGCCAGTGGCAAACGAATCGACAACATGACTTTGAAGGGCAAGCCGCTGGATGCCGCCAAGACCTATAAGGTGGCCGGTTGGGCTCCTGTGTCGGAAGGCGCTCGCGATACAGGCGGCGAGGCTATCTGGGATTTGGTCGCTCGTCATTTGCGGGCCAAGAAGACATTAGTCACACCGGCGCTGAATTTGCCCAAGATCAAAGGCATGGATGGGAATCCCGGCGCGGCACTTTAGCCCACGTTTCACAAGGAGAAACAATATGAGAAAATTCGGGCTGGCGGTTTTGATGATATTGTTCTCTTTGTCGGCCTGGGCACAGACCTATCAGCCAGTGGATAAGGGCAGCTTGCCAGCCTTGAAACAAAGCAAACTGGGGCTTTATCTGTCAGCCCAGGAAGCATACGATTTGAAGATGTCTTTGGGCGACAAGGCCTTGTTTGTAGATATTCGCACCAAGGGCGAGTTTATGTTTTTGGGCAGCCCCAACCTGATCGACGCCAATATCCCCTACGTGGAAATGGATGATCCGACCAGTTGGGACAAAACCAACAAGCGCTATAAGCTGTCTCCCAATTCCGATTTCGTCGCCGCGGTGAAGGCGAGGATGGAAGAGCGCAAGTTGAGCATGGATGATACGGTGATCTTGATTTGTCGTTCGGGAGACCGTTCCGGGGTGGCTGCCAATTTGTTGCAGCAAGCCGGATACAGCAAAGTCTATTCCGTTGTGGATGGATTTGAAGGCGATATGGGCAAGAACGGGCGGCGCGATCTGAACGGTTGGAAAAATGCCGGATTGCCATGGACCTATCAGATGGACGAACAAAAGGCCTATTTGCGTTAATCACACGACAGCAGTAAGCCTGTGGAGACGACCATGTTTGCAAAACGAAGCTCATTTTTTTTAGCGCTCATGGTGATGTTCATGGCGTTGTCCGCTCCTGTCATGGCAGGGGACAAGGTCGTCTATCACGTTGATGATGCGGCGGAACAAGCCACCAAGGCTTTACGCAATATTCGCAATCATCTGGATGTCGCGCCCGATACCCAAATTATCTTGGTGGCCCATGGCGACGGCGTCGATTTTCTCTTCGATGGTGCGCGGGATGTAAAAAACAACGTGGATTATGGTCCGTTGATCGCCGGTCTTAAAGCTAGGGGGGTGCGCTTTGAAGTTTGTGAAGTCACCATGAAAAAGCGAAATCTGACCAAGGATCAATTCGTGCTTGAAGCTGATTTTGTTCCTTCA
>CAIYCT010000479.1 GCA_903924765.1 uncultured Rhodospirillaceae bacterium
AATCGCTATCACACTGATTCTTATAGCAGAATTACGCTATTTCGTCACGGAAACCTTGGGTCATATGGGAAATCCGGGTTTATTCCAAATACGTTTTCTATGTCAGACAACTCGATACATGGATTGCGCGTCGCCCTGATACCGATACTTGCCCTTTCGTTAGCGCCAGTTTTCGTGAAACCAGAGAGAACCCAACCGTAAGGCCCGGTCATTGACCAGTATTCTCCCTCACCGAAATGAGGTCTGTATTTGATCGAGGACATATCCCCCCCCAAAGCATCCGCAATCTTTTTCGGCGTATTGAAATCGCCGTCGCAGTCGATTGACTTTATCTTCTGCAAAAACTCGGTTACCGACACATCCGCAGCCTGTGCCGCCACGCCGAAAATTAGGGCAACGCACTGTGCCAACGCGGCCGCGCCCAAAAGACGAATCGCGGCCAAGTGTGGATTTCGATCAGGCCATTCCCCCGTTGTCATCCCGGCCCGAGAGCCAGGACTCCTGGGCCCCGGATCGGCGCTACGCTTGTCCGGGGTGACGGTGGAGCGGTAAGGCGCACTAACCCTCGCCCCTTGCGGGAGATGGAGGCCGCGCAGCGGTCGGGTGAGGGGGGCGCGAGTCGGCGCGCCGCATGATATGCTTGAACCAAAGAGGTTTTCTCCGCGCTCGCCGCGCGTAAGCCCCCTCACCCCCGCGCACAGCGCGGCGCTGAAGTCATGGTGACGGGATGGGGTTTGGGGCGCCGCCCCAAGCGGGCACGGGCAGCCGCCCGGCTTAACGTTCGTGCGTGAAGTGTCGTTCATCTCTCACCTCTCCCGTAACGCGTCGTGGCTGTAATGGGCCAGGGACGACATCAGATAATCGATCACCCGGCGTTTGTCGGTTTTGATCTCGACGGTGGCGGACAGGCCCGGCCCCAGGGGGATGGTGCGGTCGCCGGTGTCGATGGCGGTCTTCGACAGGGTGACCCGCACCGGGTACAGCAGCCCCAGCTTTTCGGGTGAATTGAGGGACAGCATACTCATTCCCAACCTAATTCCCCCTTTGCCCCCCTCACGCCGCTGTCGCGCCATAGGCGCGGGCTACGGCTTCCGGATCGTTAACGATCGCGGTAAGGTAGGCCAGACCGGCGGCATCGGGGGCGCTGCGGCCTTGCTCCCAGTCGCGCAGGGTGCCCAGCGGAATGCCATAGGTCCGGGCGAATTCCGTTTGGCTTAGCCCCGAGACCAGTCGCGCCCGTTTGGCAAAGGCCATTGGCCGCATCTTGGCGGGCGCCACGTCGTCAATCTCGTTTTCAGCCCTTGTCGACATCCTTGTTGCTCCTTCGGCTTTGCGCGTCAGCCCCGCATTTGAAAATACCGATCTGCTTCCCGTTTTGTCGCCGCGCGAACGGATATAAAGCGAACGCCTTCTTCCCGGTCAGTGTAAGTGGCGACATAGACTTTGCCATCCACCATGCCCAGAACATTCCACCGTTCTTCGCCATAGTTGAAGCGATCATCAATGGCCTCGACGGAATAAGGATCGGCAATGACCTTCTTGCCAAAGTCCAAGGATAGGCCATGGTCCCTTTGATTGGCGGCGTCTTTCACAGGGTCGAACGGATGCGCCATTATCACCAAGTCTCCTATCGTCCGACAACCATACTGGCAACCCGTAGTCCGATCAAGAAAAAGTGCAAATCACACTCCTTAAACCGGGATGCGCCTATGGGACCACGTTCCCTCGCGCCTTAAATCCAATCAAATCAGCTTAAGCCTTCGCAGCACCACCAGCATTGGCACTGTGGACAGCAGCAAGACACTTATGGCCCCAAGAAAGCCATAGGGGTCATCGTGAAAGGGCATGCCTTCGACGTTCATGCCGAAAAGGCCGGTGATCAGCGTCGGCGGCAGAAGCAAAGAGGACACGACGGACAAGACGGTGAGACGCTTGTTGGTGCGGTCGGCTTCCCAGACGTGGAAGTCTTCGTTCAGGTCCGCGCAGCGGTCACGCATGAACTGAAGATCGTCAACCAGGCTTTCCAGGCGGGCGGCGATCTTCTCGCAATCATCGACATCTTCGTTGGTGATCCAGTCGGGCGGGTCGGAGATCAGGTGAACCATCAAGGCGCGTATGGGGAAGCTCTGGCGCTGGAGTTGGACCAACCGGTGCCGAGCGGCCCCCAGGGTCTGAGGGCTGGCAATGCCCCGGTTTTCCAAGAACCGTACTTCCATCTCATCGAGCGTGAGAGAAAGTTCGTGGGCCAAGATGCGCGTCTGCGTCACCAATTGGTGGATGATGCTGGAAAACAAACTCAGGACGTCGTCGAAGCTTTGGCCTTGCTGCAAATTCTTGTGAACCATGTCGATGGCCATACCGCTTCGCCATTGGGCGGTAATCAGCATATTCCGAGTCATCACAAACTGCCATTGCGCGACACGCTTGGTGTCGGCGGGGCTGTAAAGATCGTAGTCGGCAATAATGCCGGTCAGGTACTCGCCATGGCGTTCGATGCGTTGACGGTCATCGTCCGAGGTCAGCATGTCCTTAACCACGGGCGGCAAATGGGACAGGCCCGACAGAGTGGAAAAGGACTGCTGGGCAGTCAGGTTGATATTAACCCAGATCCATCCTTCCTTGGATTCCAGCGCCTGATTCAGCACCGGCCCCTGGATGATTTCCGGCAATCCGGCATCTGAAAACCGGTATAACCACGTGATCCCATCGGATGCGGTTACCGAGTCGGAGTGGGGTGTGCTTTCAGACATGAAGCATCCTCTTTCCAGCAAGAAGGTGATACAGGCATTTTTTAGGGGATGTCCCGCCCGATGTTGAAATTTGCTTGGCAGGCATCGCTGGTTGAGCACTTTACGCAGCCTTTGCGTTTTGTTCAAGTTCTGGCTTGCTGACATTCTCGGTCTGATGGGCAAGCAGTGCCGCCCTCAGGATTG
>CAIYCT010000480.1 GCA_903924765.1 uncultured Rhodospirillaceae bacterium
AAGGTCTATCAGCCTTTTCTTTAGGCGTCATGGTTTTAGCGTCTATGACCGGCCTGATGATCGTCCGCAAACGGGGGACGTTTTTTGTTATGACCGGAGTGGCGGCTCTGTGCGTCGGTTTAGGCTTCGCCGCCGCCCAAACGCGGACCGCTTGGGTGGCCGCTCCGGTCCTGACTCATATGAGCGGGGCGGTCCCGGTAGAAGGAACGGTCGCACTGGTGGAGCCAATCGCCGATGGTGGCGGTGAGAGGGTCACGTTGGAGGATGTGGCCTTTCCTTCCGACGAACCCTTGCCCAAGCGGGTACGCCTGCGGTTCCGCGACACCATTCCCGGCGTCCAGGTCGGGCAGCGCATCCGTGTCAGGGCGACCTTGTTGCCGCCAGCCCGGCCCGCCTTGCCGGGCGCTTACGACTTTCCGCGCAAGGCTTGGTACATGGGGTTGGGCGCCACCGGCATGGCCTTGGCCCCGGCGGAAATTCTGGCCGATCCCCCGCAACAAAGCTGGCGAGTTATGCTCAACGGGTTGCGCCAAACCCTGTCCGAGCGCATTCGCCAGACGCTGCCGGAGGCCAATGGCGGTATCGCCACCGCCATCGTCACCGGCGAAACATCGGGGATACCTCCCGATGTGCTGGCGGCTTACCGCAATTCCGGATTGGCGCATATTTTGGTTATCGCCGGTTTGCATATGGGGTTGTTGTCCGGTCTGGTGTTTTTTGTCGTGCGCGGCGGTTTAGCGTTGTTTCCAAGCGTGGCGCTTAATTATCCCATCAAGAAATGGGCGGCTTTGACGGCCTTGACGGTGACCGGCCTCTATATGGCCCTAGCCGGGTTCCCAGTGCCCGCCACCCGCGCTTTCATCATGGCGGCGGTGGTGTTGATCGCCGTGTTGCTGGATCGCGGCGCGTTGTCCTTGCGACTCTGGGCTTTTGCCGCCAGCGTCATCCTGCTGGCCGAGCCCGAGCAAATCGTCGGTCCCAGTTTCCAGATGTCGTTTTCCGCTGTGGCCGCGTTGATCGTTACCTATGATCTGTTGGGGCCGTGGCTGGCCGAACGTCATCGCGAACATAAGAGCTGGTTGGGCCGGATCGGATTGCATCTGCTACGTCTCGGCCTGACCAGCTTCGTCGCCGGGACCGCCACCATGGTCTATGGCCTGTACCATTTCAATCGCATCGCCCTGTGGCAAGTGTTCGCCAATCTGCTAGCGGTGCCGTTGGTGGGCGTGTTCATCATGCCGTTCGCCTTGTCCGCTTTGCTTTTGATGCCGTTCGGATGGGAGCGATGGCCCTTGATGGTGATGGGGCTGGGGATCGATTGGGTGAGCGATATCGGTTTTTGGTCGGCCAATCTGCCCTTGGCGCAAATCGCCATGCCGCCCATGCCGGTGTGGGGATTGATCGTATTTACCATCGGCGGATTGTGGCTGTGCTTGTGGCGGACCCAATGGCGATTGATGGGAGTGGTTCCCATGATTGCGGGATTGCTCAGTTTGGTGGGGACTGACAAGCCCGACATTTTGGTGGAAGAGCATGGCTCCATCTGGGGCGTGCGCACTGGCGAGGACTCTTTGCTGATCAATCACGGCGGCAGAATTGTTCAAGAAAGCTGGGGCGCGCGGGCCGGTCCGTTAACGGTGGCGTTCTGGCCCAAGCAGGGGCGCAGCAGCGACGGACGGCTGTCTTGCGATCAAGATTGGTGTTTATACCGACCGCCAAACCATCAAGTGGCGTTGGTCAGGACCGAGCAAGGGCTGTCCCCGGCGTGCGGCGGTTTCGACGTGGTGATCAGCGCGGTGCCGGTGCGCGATCTTTGTCCCGGCGCCAAGCTGTTGATCGACCGCTTCGATCTGTGGCGGCGGGGCGGCCATGAAATTTGGTTGCGGCCCGATGGGTCGGTCCGAGTTGAAACCGTTGCCCAGTGGCAAGGCGACCGACCGTGGTCGTTTCATCCCCATCCGCGTCATGCCAAGTGGCCCGATAGGTCCAAATGGAACGACAAGGAAAAGGATCCGATCGAACCCCTAGAATAAGGAGGCAGACAGAATCGCCGCTTCGGGATTGCGAACCACGCGATAGCCATGCGCATGACCATAGCTTTCCACGCCCTTGAGAAGGCGGGACATGCGCGAGGTGACGATCGAACCGGCCCCGACCAGCAAGGCTCCGGTCGGTTGGGTGATGTCCTCGGCGATGACCATGCCCGGAATCAATTCAGTTGCCGTCACGGTATCGATGATGGCCTCGTCATTAAACGTCGTGGACAAGGATTTGATGTGGATGCCTTCAATATCGATTTCCGAGTAATAGACGGACTCTTGCATGCTGCGCTCGGATATCAACACGTCGGTGATGTTGTCGGTCAAGTTCAACAAGGTCATGGGCTTCTTGAGGAATGCGTCCACGTCCAACACCCAGGCGGACATAAGCAGATCAAGACCGTCATGGGAGGTCAAAATGAAAACCGGCACGTCGTAGGGGACTTGGGTGTGTCCACTGCGAATTTCCTTCAAGATCTCGATGCCGTTGGCGCCGGGCATGTGCAGGTCCAGAAAGACCAAATCCGGTGGCGAGGCCGAGGTGTCGTTCAACACTTCAAAGGCCTCGTGCCCGTCCTTGGCCAGCAGGATCGTCGGATTGCCCAGCCGCTCCAACAACTCCACGGTCATAAAGCGGGTGAACAACTCGTCATCGGCGACGACGATGCGGCACGATGGTTCAAACGGCAATTGCAAAGACGATCGTTTCATAATGGGCATTCCTGTAAAGGTTGCCTAGACATACGACCGTGCTTGCGGCGGTTAAAGTGAATTGAACATGAAGATATGGGTTAGAAACGATCCAATCCCAATCCAGTCATGGCAATGGCTGGTTCCTTGCCGGAAATCAGATCGGCTATGATTTGCCCCGCGCCGCACGCCATGGTCCAGCCCAATGTGCCATGACCGGTGTTGAGCCACAGATTGGGGTAGGGGGTGGTGCCCAGAATGGGCGAGCTGTCGGGGGTAATGGCGCGCAAACCGGCCCATGGCTCGGCGGCGTCGAACGCGCCGCACTCGGGAAACAGGGCTTTCACCCGTTCGATCTGCATCTTCCAGCGGATCTCGGTCATGGACAAATCCCATCCGGCCATTTCCGCTGTTCCCGCCACCCGCAACCGGTCGCCCAAGCGGGTAAACACCATTTTGCGGCCATCGTCGGTGACCGAGACCTGGGGCGCTTTGGCCGGATCGGTGATGGGAATGGTTACCGAATAGCCTTTGGCGGGCACGATGGGCAGGCGCAATCCCAGCGGCGCGGCCAGAATGGGGCTATAGCTGGCCAGGGCCAGGACATAGGAATCGGCGGTGATCAGCTCGTGTTCGGTGACAATGCCGTTGATCAGGCCGTTATAATGAGCCAGGGCCTTGATCGGGGTGTTCCAACGGAATTGGACGCCGTTTTTCTGAGCCGCCTTTGCTAATTCTTGGGTAAATTTGAACGCATCGCCGGATTCGTCACTGGCGGTATAGATGCCGCCTTGCAGTGGATCGCGCATGTGCGACAGAGCCGGTTCGACCTGAAAACACTCTTGACTGCTTTTGACTTGTCGATCCAGACCGTACTTGTTCATGAACTCGGCCGCCCGGGAGGCGTGATCGAATTCCTTGGGATCGGTATAAATACTCAAGATTCCCTTGTCGAGATGGTCGTAGTCTAAAGACAGCTTTTGCCGAAGTTGTTGCAGGCAGGTGCGCGAATGCAAGGCCACCCGCAAGGTGCGCTCGGTATTGATGGCGGTTTTGCCGGGTGTGCAATTGGTCAAGAATCGCAAGCCCCAAGCCCACAACGCAGGATCCCATCGCAACAGGCGAAACACCAAGGGAGCGTCTTCTCGGCCCAACCATTTCAGCAATTTGGGCAGAACGGCGGGATTGGCCCACGGTTCGGCATGACAAGCGGAAATTTGGCCGCCATTGGCGAAGCTGGTTTCCAAACCCGCTTCCGGCTGGCGGTCGATGACCGTTACCTCATGCCCGGCTTCGGCCAAATACCAAGCGGTGGCAATTCCCGTGACGCCGGCGCCAAGAACCACGACTTTCACAGCGTTCTCCTTAAGGTGTAGGGTAGGGACAGAATAAGCCTATGATCGAATTGGTAAACTGAATTGTTGTTTGGGGAAGGTGGCATGAATAAGGCACAGGCGGATTCACGGGCCATATTGACTGTTGAAGAATCATATCGGGCCGATGCTCTGGCAATGCAAGCGGGGGTGAGCGGTGAAAGATTGATGGAGGCCGCCGGTTGGGCTGTGGCCCATGCCGCCTGGACCCGATTCACGCCGTGCCGAGTGACGGTTCTGTGCGGTCCCGGCAATAATGGCGGCGACGGCTTCGTGGCGGCGCGCTTCCTTGAGCGGCGCGGCTATTGTGTAAGAGTGGGGCTGCTGGGAAAGGCGGAGGCCTTGACGGGCGACGCGGCCTTGATGGCGTCCCGTTGGAAGGGCGGCATTGAGCCCTGGTCACCCGCTTTGTTGGAGCGGGCCGATCTGGTGATTGATGCGGTGTTCGGAGCGGGGCTCAGTCGCCCGGTGGATGGCGATGTTGCCGCTCTTTTCAACGTCCTTGAACAAAATGATACTCCGGTCATCGCCATCGATGTGCCGTCGGGCGTGGACGGCAACAGCGGTCAGGTGCTGGGAACGGCGTTAAGCGTCGTCGCCACCGTGACGTTTTTCCGCAAGAAGCCGGGGCATGTGTTGCTGCCGGGGCGCAGTCTCTGTGGCGAGGTGGTGGTGGCCGATATCGGCACACCGCTTTCTGTCTTGGACCCGATTGGATCGACCTGTTTCGAAGACCATCCGGGCCTTTGGTCCAATTCTCTGCCGAAGCTTGATCCGTCTAGCAATAAATATAGCCGAGGCCATGTCCTGTTGCTCAGCGGAGAGTCCATGACCGGCGCCATCCGCTTGGCAGCCATGGCCGCCAGACGGACGGGGGCTGGCCTGGCGACGGTGGCAGCGCCCGCCAAAGCCGCCGATATATTGCGCGGCGCCGATGCGGGCACCATTATCACCGATCTCGACCGTTTTCCCGAATTGTTGGCCGATCCTCGTTATAACGTCGTCGTCATCGGTCCCGGCGCGGGGGTGTCCGCCGAGACACGGCATCACGTGCAGCAAGCCTTGGCCGCTCACAAAACCTTGATCCTAGATGCTGATGGCCTGACGTCGTTCGCTTCGGCTCCTTCTAACCTGTTCCAGAGGACCAACGAAAGAGTCGTGATGACGCCCCATGAGGGCGAGTTCAAGCGGTTATGGGGCGACGTACCCGGCGACAAGATCGACAGAACGCGGACAGCAGCAAAACAAGCGGGGTGTGTCGTCTTATTAAAAGGCGCGGACACGGTGATCGCCCATCCCGATGGGCGCGCTATCGTCAATACCAATGCGCCGCCTTGGCTGGCCACAGCCGGGGCGGGAGATGTTTTGGCCGGGATCATCGCCGGGTATTGCGCGCAAGGGATGGACTCATTCATGGCAGCGGCGGCATCAGTTTGGCGACATGGTGAATGTGCGCAAGTACGGGGCAAGAACCTGCTAGCGGAAGATTTAATAGAGTCTTTACAATAAATTATCACGTAAGTATGGCGGGTCATAAAAGCTTAACGTGATCCAGTGCTTGCTTTAGGTCAATTTCCCCTCACCTACCTAAAGTGGATATAAAAATGGACGCGATTTTTGACGGAAGCTTGTCCTTTACAAGCCTGATCCTTTTGTTCGGAGCTTTGGCCTTGGCGCTTAGCTTTGAATTCGTGAACGGTTTTCATGATACAGCCAACGCCGTTGCCACAGTTATCTATACCAAGTCGCTGAAGCCTACTCAGGCAGTGATCTGGTCTGGTTCCTGGAACTTCTTGGGCGTGTTGTCTTCAAGCGGCGCGGTTGCCTTCGGCGTCATCGCCTTGTTGCCGGTGGAGCTGATCTTGGACGTGGGATCGGGACCCGGCTTCGCCATGGTGTTCTCGCTGCTGCTGTCGGCTATCATCTGGAACTTGGGCACATGGTATCTGGGCTTGCCCGCGTCTAGCTCGCACACGCTGATCGGTTCGATCGTCGGTGTCGGTTTGATGAATTCTTATTTGGCGGAACGTCCCTTCGGCGACGGCGTCAATTGGGGCAAGGTGCATGATACCGCCATGGCGCTGCTGGTTTCGCCTGTGGTCGGTTTCGTCTTGGCCGGTCTTCTGGTCATCATCGGCAAGAAGCTGATTTCGGATAAGAG
Source organism: uncultured Rhodospirillaceae bacterium (assembly GCA_903924765.1). Classification (GTDB taxonomy): domain Bacteria; phylum Pseudomonadota; class Alphaproteobacteria; order Rhodospirillales; family Magnetospirillaceae; genus CAIYCT01. Next base: position 6,264 of record CAIYCT010000480.1, read on the forward strand.
ATTGTTCGAGGAAGCTCCCAAGGAAGGTCAAGCTCCGCCGTTCTGGATCCGTGGTCTGCTGATTCTGACCTGCACCAGTGTGTCGTTCGCGCACGGTTCCAACGACGGTCAAAAGGGCATGGGGTTGATCATGCTGGTTTTGATCGGCATCGTTCCCGCCGGTTTCGCGTTGGATTTGGCAGCTCCTGCCCCCACCATCGCGGGCATTCAACAAAGCTCCGTCCGTGCGACTGAAATCTTCACTCATCTGTCCGAAGGCCAAACGGTGGAAGTGGGCGACGCCAAGGTGGTTCTGTCGTCTTTCTTGCGGACCGGCAAGGTTGAACCGCAGGTGTATGCCGCTGCAGCCGTGGAAAGCGCCTTGATCACCAAGGATCTGGAGGGGGTTGAGTCCTTCAATCGCTTGTCGGCCGAACAACGTCGCGTCGTGCGGACCGAAACCTATTTGGTGACGGAAACTGTCAATAAGCTGAACAAGGGCAACAAGCTGCCTGACGGCGAAGACAAGGCTCTGTTGCTGGGTCTGGCCAAATCCATGAAGAGCGTGACCTCGTTCATTCCCACTTGGGTCAAGGCCGCCGTGGCTATCGCCTTGGGCTTGGGCACCATGATCGGTTGGAAGCGCATTGTGGTCACCGTCGGTGAAAAAATCGGCAAGGCGCATCTGACCTATGGTCAAGGCGCCTCGGCCGAGTTGGTTGCTGCCCTTTGCATTGGCGCAGCCGATAATTTCGGTCTGCCGGTCAGCACCACGCACATCCTGTCCTCGGGCATCGCCGGCACCATGGCCGCCAATCGCTCGGGTCTGCAGAAAGAAACTCTGCGCAACATTCTGTTGGCTTGGGTTCTGACCTTGCCGGCTTGCGTGTTGCTGGGGGCCACTTTGTTCGGCGCGTCCTTGTATTTCGTCCTGCACTTCCTGGGCTAGACGAAGAGAAGGTTCGCCGGATTTCCGGTTGTGGGGCGGCGGTGCAAATCGCCGCCCCATATTTTTTTCAAGGTTCGATAAATTCTCTCGACCTATGCTTGACTCGTGCTATAGACACTGCCTTCCGACGATTAGCCAAAGCGTAGGAATCTTGTTTATTGCGGGCGTGGTGGAATTGGTAGACACACTGGATTTAGGTTCCAGCGGCGCAAGCCATGGGGGTTCAAGTCCCTTCGCCCGCACCAAGCACGGATCTAGCCGCTTGGCCTGTTTGTCCCACTAAATTCTTGTTGTGATTGGCGAGTAGCGATGCAAGTAACCGATATTGATGCCCAGGGTCTGAAACACGAATTCAAAGTCGTCGTCCCCGCCGGGCAGATTGAAGAGCGCCTTCAAACCAAATTGGTCGAAATTTCCAAGACCGTTCGCATACCCGGTTTCCGTCCCGGCAAGGTGCCGATGAAGATGGTGCGGCAGAAATACGGCGCATCGGTGTTCGGCGAGATCATCGAAGCGGTGGTCAATGACAGCGCCCACAAGGTTGTGACCGACAAGAACCTGCGTCCCGCCGTTTCGCCCAAGGTCGAGATCACCAGCTTCGCCGAAGGCGGCGATTTAGAGTTCAAGGTGGCGGTTGAAGTCATGCCGGACATCACGCCCATGGATTTCTCCTCCATCGCCATCGAGAAGGAAAGCCCGGTCATTTCCGACGCCGAATTGGACAATGCGCTGGAATCCATCGCCAAGAACCATGAAGGCAGTGAAAAGGTCGAGCGCCCCGCCCAATCCGGCGACGTGGTGCTGATCGATTTCGTCGGCAAGCGCGACGGCGTGGCCTTCCAAGGCGGAACCGCCGCCGGTTACAAGCTGAAACTGGGCAGCAACACGTTCGTGCCCGGCTTCGAGGATCAATTGATCGGCGCCAGTGCCGGTGAGGATCGGGTGGTGGACATCACTTTCCCCGACAATTACGGCAACCAAGAACTGTCGGGCGCGCCGGTGACCTTCGAGGTCAAGGTGACCGAGGTTCATGAAGCCGTTCCGGCCAAAGTCGATGAAGAACTGGCCAAGCAGGTCGGCGTCGAATCCCTGGAAAAGCTGAAAGATTATCTGCGCAGTCAAATGACCGGCGAGATTTCCATGCTGGCGCGGGCCCGTCTGAAGCGCCGTCTGCTGGATATCCTAGCCGAGAATCATTCGTTCTCGGTGCCCGATTCCCTGGTCGATCACGAATTCGAAGGCATCTGGAAGCGGGTTGAACAAGACAAGGAACATGGCGAACTGGACGCGGAAGATGCGAACAAGAGCGAGGACGAGTTGAAGGCCGAATATCGCGGCCTGTCCGAGCGTCGCGTCCGCCTGGGTCTGTTGCTGGCCGAAGTGGGCCGCATGAACAACATCATCGTCACCCAGGACGATTTGAACCAAGGCTTGCTGGCCGAAGCTCAACGCTATCCCGGTCAAGAGCAGTTGGTGTTCCAATA
>CAIYCT010000481.1 GCA_903924765.1 uncultured Rhodospirillaceae bacterium
CAAGTTTGGCGTCACCGGCTGGGTACGGCAAAACCTCGGTGCACTGGGTGACGTGAAGATCAGCGCATCGTCCTTCTTCCTCGACACCACGTCCCTATCGAGTACGGCGTTTGGCGAGCGCCATCGGAAGGCAGATTGGTATGGTGGCCCGAGCAATACTGGAAAGCCCAATTCGTTCAGCCTGTCCTTCAACGGTTCCAACATCCCAGCAATGCCCGGCTTCACATGGCATATCGCGGCACTCGATCAGGCCGTTGACTTTACCATCGACGCCAACGGCGACCGCCTTCCCACCAGGAGGGATGAGCTTGGATTTGCTGTTGGTGCCTCACAGGCCTTTAATATAACGGACAATCTCCGCTCGACGACTCTGGCCGAAGTGGTCCGGTTCCAAAACAAGGGTGGCGTCCCGAACGTCGGCCGCACCTACTCCACCATCGGAGAATCTCTGGCCTATGGGAAGTGGCGGCTCGAAGGAACGATGACGCTTCGTTCGACCGACCAGCCGGGCACCGCGACCATCACCGACAATCTGATCACTGCCAGCGTCGGCTACGACTTCACCAAGGCGCTTTCCCTTGATCTCGGCTACCAGCACGCTCAGTTCGGCTCCCAGTATGAGGATGACGTTCGGTCGCGACTCCGATATGTGATTTCGTTCTGATTGAACCCCTGGTTAAGACAGACCATGCCAAATCGTTTCCGCCCACTCATTAATAAGGTCACAGCTTTGACGAACCAAAAGGGCCTGCTGATCATCGTCGGCTACGTGGCGGCACACTATGGCTTGTCCCTGCTTTCGACGAATATGGAAGTCGCACGGAATATCAGCGTCTGGTATCTGCCCGCAGGCCTGCTTTTTGGGGGCCTGATGGTCGCTCGGGGGCCGCAGGTATGGTGCGTTGTCGTCGGCGACATCATCTCGCGATCAATCTGGGCTGTTGGCGTCTCACCCGGTCCAATTTGGCTGGTGGTTGGGCTGACCATCTCTCCGGCGGTCTATCTTGCGGTGACCACAGTTCTGAAATCGCACCGAGTCGCCGCAGGATTCCGAACGAGCATCAGCGTGACGTGGCTGATCCTCGGCATGGTGCTGGCGCCCGCCATTGCCGCCCCACTTAACTGCGTCAATTACGCCGCCTTTGGAATTTTCCAGTACGGCCAATTGGGCCAGATTATTCCGAGCTTCTTGATCGGCGATCTGGTTGGTATTGGCACTTTGGTGCCGCTGATCATGGCGGTTGGCGGTGTTTTGCACGAGCCGCCAAATTGTTTGGGCGAAAAATCTTCGTGGTGGCCGGGTGGCATGGCGCTAATCCGTACCGCTCTTTTACCGATTATGGCGGCATTGGCGCTATTTGCTGTCTATGAAAGTGAACGCCCAGAGATTTTCACAGCCGGCAAGTTTCTGATGTTTATTCCGCTGACGATCGTTGCATTACGAGATGGATGGCGCGGCGCATCGGTTTCTATTGTAATTTTGAACTTTTCAATAGTTTTGGCTCTTGCCATCCATCAGGTTCCAATTTCAGCAATTGATATCCAACTTCTAGTATTATCTTATTCAATATTTTCTCTTGTTATGGGCGTTATCACTGAAGAACGTCGGGATGCACAGCGGCTCAACGAGTTGCTGGCGACAGCGGTCCACTCAAGTCCGAACCCCGTCGGCATCATTGACATGGTTCGACCGGACCAACGGTTCCTGTTCGTCAATAATGCGCTGATTTCCCTAACCGGCCGATCCTCGCAGGAGTTGTTGAGATCATCCTGGCGCGACATACCTCTTGATGTCCAGGATAGCGACCGGATTCAGATTGCTTCAGAACTGATCAATAGCCGGCAAGTCGTTGACTTTGAGGTTCGGCTGATTAAGGGGGAAGCCGATTCTCGTGTTATTCAACTAAAGGGTGGACCAGTTTTTGATAATGATGGCAACTGCAATGCCTATACAATAGCATTTATCGACATCACATTAAAAAGGCAAAGAGAACTGATCGAGAGAGAGCGTGAGAAAATGATCTCACTTGGGCAACTTGCTAGCGGTGTTGCTCACGAATTGAATAATCTAATCCATCCAATGATGAACTATGCCAAACTCGCTGACCGAGTTCTGGCGAACGATCC
>CAIYCT010000482.1 GCA_903924765.1 uncultured Rhodospirillaceae bacterium
AATCATCCGGCCGAGTTCATGGCCGCCACCATGACCTACGATATGGGCAATACCGACAAGCTCAACGCTTTCCGCCAGGAATTGGATCGGCTGGGGATCAAGCTGCTGCCGCCTGACATCAACCGTTCGCGGGCCGAATTTGGCGTCGAGAAACAGGCCGACGGTCATTTGGCCATCACCTATGCTTTGGCGGCGCTGAAGAATGTGGGCGAGGCCGCCATGCGCGCCCTGGTCGAGGAGCGCGAGCGAAGCGGTCCCTACAAAACGCCGGTGGATTTCGCCAAGCGCATGGATGGCCGTCAAGTCAACCGCCGCCAATTGGAAAATTTGGTGCGGTCGGGCGCGTTCGACGGCATCGAGGCCAGCCGCGGCAAGATGTTCGCCAATATCGATACCTTGACCAAACTGGCCGCCGCCGAGGCCGAGCAGCGGGATTCCAACCAGATTTCCATGTTTGGCGGGGCAGCCGAACCGCCGGTCAAGCTGGAGAACGCGTCGGACTGGTCGCAACAGGACCGGTTGTCGCAGGAATTCGACGCCATCGGTTTCTATCTGTCCGCCCATCCGCTGGATGCCTATGCCAAGGGCTTGAAGCGCATCGGCGTGATCAAAAGCGCCGAGGTGTTGAAGCATTTGAAAGGCGGCGGAAAGGGGAGGGTGAAGATGGCCGGGACCTTGCTGTCCAAGCAAGAGCGCACCTCGGCCAAGGGCAATCGCTACGCCTTCGTCAATCTGTCGGATTCGTCGGGCTTGTACGAGGCCACCTGCTTCTCGGAAGTACTGGCCGCGTCACGCGAACTGTTCGATTCCGGTGTGCCGCTGCTGTTGGAGATGGACGCCAAGATCGAGGACGATCAGGTCCGTCTGATGTGCCAGCACGTCACTTCGCTGGATGCCGAGGTGGCCAAAGCCGCCGCTGGCATCAAAATCCACATCCGCGACGCCGCTCCGCTGACGCCGTTGAAGTCGTTGATTGCCAACGCTGGCAAGGGCCGCATCCAGGTCATCATCGTCTCGAAGCTGGACGACCGCGAGGTAGAAGCGGAATTGAAGGAAAAGATTCAGATGAATTCCTCCTTCATGTCGTCCTTGCGCTCGGTCCCCGGCATCGTCGAGGTCGAGGAAATCTAGATGCTTCGCGTTGAGAACCTTGCCACGCCCGGTCTTCAGCCTTGCTCGTTTCGGGTGGGGCGGGGCGAGTGTGTGGTGGTGCAGGGGCCGTCGGGGGCGGGCAAGACCGTCCTGATGCGGGCCTTGGCGGATTTGGACCCATCTCAAGGCGAGATTTATCTGCTGGACGTTGCCCGCACCGCCATGACCGGGCCGCAATGGCGGCGCAAGGTGGGCTACGTTCCCGCCGAGCCCGGTTGGTGGGGCGAGGTCATAGCCGATCATTTTCCCGACCAGGCGCGCGCCGTTGCCGTGGCGCAAGAGCTGGGGCTGTCGGAATCGGTATTCGACCGCGCAGTCAACCAAGCCTCCACCGGCGAACGGCTGCGTTTGGCCCTGGTGCGGGCGCTGCTGACCGATCCGCTGGTGTTGCTGTTGGACGAGCCTACCGCCGCCCTTGACCCCGAAAGCACCCAAAAGACGGAAGCTTTGATCGCCGCAAGAATACGGCAAGGTCTCAGCGTGTTATGGACCACCCATGATCGCGCCCAAGCCACGCGCATGGCGTCGCGGATTTTGACCGTCGAGTCCGGTCTCGTCAGCGACGGGAGGGCGGCCTGATGGAAAACGGCTATATCGCCCTGGGCGCTGGCGATTTGGCGGTGGGCGCGGCGCTGATCGCGCTGGATGCCGGTTTGTCGCTGTATTTAAGGCTGGGGCTGGAACGGCAGATATTGGTGGCGGGCGTGCGCATGGCGGTGCAATTGGGCATCATGGGCATGGTGTTGACCTCGTTGTTTTCCCATGTGTCGCCGTTGTTTACCGGACTGGCGGCCATGGCGATGATCGGGTTCGCCGGGATGGAGGTGGCCGGGCGACAGGACAAGCCGTTATCGGGCGTGTGGAACTGGGGCGTCGGCATCGGCTCCATGACTTTGTCGGCCACTCTGGTCACCGCCTTGGCGCTGACCACGGCATTGAAGCCCGATCCTTGGTACGCGCCCCATTACGCCATTCCGTTGCTGGGCATGATCCTGGGCAACACCATGACCGGCGTGGCCTTGGGGTTGAATGTGTTGACCAGCGGCGCTGTGGCTGGGCGCGGCGCCATCGAGGCGCAATTGATGCTGGGCGCTCCGCGCTTTCAAGCCTTGGCTCCGCTGGTGCGCAAGTCCCTGCGCACCGCCTTGATGCCCATCATCAACACCATGGCCGCCACCGGCGTGGTGTCCCTGCCGGGCATGATGACCGGCCAGATCCTGGGCGGAGTGCCGCCTGAAGAAGCGGTCAAATATCAGATCCTGATATTGTCTCTGGTGGCCGGGGCCATCGGCATCGGGGCCATCGCCGCTGTGCTGATCGCCGCGTGGCGATTGACCGACCATCGCCATCGTTTGCGGCTGGACCGGCTGAAACGTTAGCTTGGCGAAGAGTTTTGGTATATGAAGATTGAACGCTAACCCTTTAAGGTCCCAAGACAATCCCATGCGCATCGCTGTCCTAATCCCCTGTTACAACGAAGAAGGGGCCATCGCTCAAGTCGTTCGCGATTTCCATCAGGCGCTGCCGCAAGCGCTGGTTTACGTCTATGACAACAACTCCAAGGATGGCACCGTCGAGGTGGCCAAACAGGCCGGAGCCGTGGTGCGGGCCGAGCGGCTGCAAGGCAAAGGCAATGTGGTGCGGCGCATGTTCGCCGATGTGGATGCGGACGTGTATGTGCTGGTGGATGGCGACGCGACCTATCACGCTGCCAGCGCGACCACCATGATCGACCGCTTGGTCGCCGAGAATTTGGACATGGTGGTGGGCACCCCGCCTGAAGACCGAAGCCGAGGGCGCATTCCGCTCGGGCCATCAATGGGGCAACCAAATGCTGACCGGTCTGGTGGCATGGCTGTTCGACGGTCAGTTCAAGGACATGCTGTCGGGTTATCGGGTGTTTTCGCGCCGCTTCGTCAAAACCTTTCCCGCCTTGGCTTCGGGCTTCGAAACCGAAACCGAGCTTTCCGTTCATGCCGCTTCGCTGCATATGCCGGTAGCCGAAATAGAAACGCCGTATTTCGCCCGTCCTGACGGCACAGAATCCAAACTGCACACCTATAGCGACGGCTTCCGCATTCTGTTCGCCGCCTTTCGCTTGGCCAAGGATGAACGGCCCATGCTGGTGTTCGGCTTCGCGGCCTTATTGCTGGCGCTGATTTCCCTGGGGTTGGCCGCGCCGGTGCTGGTCACCTTCGTCGAGACGCATATGGTGCCGCGCCTGCCCACGGCCGTGTTGGCGGCGGCCATCATGGGTCTGGCATCGCTTAGTCTGGTGGCCGGGGTGATCCTGGACGGCGTCAGCAGCGGCCGCCGCGAGATTAAGCGCCTGCATTACCTATCCTATGGCCCTGTCGAGAAAAATTAGACTGCAATGATCAAGCGTATCTTCTTCCTGGTGTTTTGGGCGGCGCTGGCCGTTGGCGTGTGGGGATGGGGCAATCGTCCCATTCCGTTGGCGCTGTCATTTGACGAGCCGTTTCCCAGCGTGTCTTTCGCGCCTTATCGCTTTGGTGAAAGCCCCATCGACCATGATTATCCCACGCCGGAAGAAATCGCCTCGGATATGGCCAGCCTGAAAGGGGTGACCAAAGGCATTCGCACCTACACCGCCCGCGAGGGCATGGACGCGGTGCCGGGCTTGGCGGCCCACTATGGGTTGGAGGTGATCCATTCGGCGTGGTTGGGACCCAAGAAAGACAAGAACGATTTGGATGTGGCGGCGCTGATTTCCTCGGCCAATGCCCATCCCGACACCATCAAGCGGGTGATCGTCGGCAACGAGGTGTTGTTGCGCAAGGATCTGCAAGTGGATGAATTGATCGCCTATATCCGCAAGGTCAAGGCGGCGGTCAAACAGCCGGTTTCCTATGCCGATGTCTGGGCGTTTTGGCTGAAATACCCGGAAGTGGCCAAGGAAGTGGATTTCGTCACCATCCATATTCTGCCCTATTGGGAGGACGAGCCGGTCAGCGTCGAGGATGCCGCCAAGCATTTGGTCGAGACCTATCGCATTATTCAGAACGCTTTTCCCGGCAAACCGATCCTGATTGGCGAATCCGGCTGGCCCACGCGTGGCCGCCAACGGGGGCCGGCCTCGGCCAGCGTTGAGGATTCCGCCCGCTTCGTGCGCACGTTGGCTGCCGTCGCCAAGGAAAACGGCTTTGATTACAATTTGGTCGAGGCGTTCGACCAGCCATGGAAGGCCGAGTTGGAGGGCACTGTTGGGGCCAATTGGGGCGTGGTGGATTCCCAGCGCCGGGTCAAATTCGGCATGTCCGGACCGGTCCAGGAAAACCGCGATTGGCGCTGGCATTGCGGTCTGTCGGTTTTGTTCGGTCTGGTGGCTGGGTATTGGGCGACGGGCAAGACCGCTGGGAGCGGATTCGTATTGGCTGGCTTCGCGCAAGTGCTGGCCGGATTGGTGGCTTGGCAGGGATTGAATGCGTGGTGGATCGCCTATGATTGGCTGGGAATCCTGTGGGCTTTGGCGCGATTTGGACTTCATTCCGGGCTGGCAATAATCTTGTTGGCTGCCGCTACCGAGTTTTTTGGCGGGCCTGCCCTGGAGTCTCGACTGTCCCGGTGGGGCGAGCGGCTGGTGGTGATTTTCGCTGTCTGCGCCATCTTGGATACGATCATCTTGTTGGTGGCCGGACGCTATCGCGACATTCCCAATCTTGAGTTTCTGGTGCCAGCCTTGGGGCTCAGCGTTTACGCGCTGTTGCGGGTTCGGTTGGGATTGGTCCAAGCCTTTGCCGTGGGGGGATTGTTCGTGGAACGGCAAGCGGGGCAAGGCTTCGATTTGGCCCGCACAGTCACCTTATGGCTGTGGGCGTCGGTGGCGATGGCGCCGTTGTCCGAAGCCTTCGCTTTGTCTCGAGGAACCGATTTTATTCATGCCCACCCTCGCTTGTCCGATCAACTGCCGTTCTTGCTGGCCAGTCTGGTGGACAATCGCCAAATGCTGATCTGGAGCGGGATGTTGGTGCTGCTGTCGCTGCCGTTTGCTGCGGAATGGTTTATGTTGCGCTCGTCCAGGGCCGCAACGTGATCAAGGTGATCTCGGTCGGATTTGCGGTCCTGAGCGGCGGCCCCCAATAGCCGGTGCCGCGATTGACGTAGACCCAAAGATTTTCGTGTCGGTTCAAGCCCTTGTAATAGCGCTGGAACAATCCGATCAACAAGGTAAAGGGAAAGTATTGTCCGGCGTGGGTGTGACCGGACAATTGCAAATCGAATCCGGCCGCCGAAGCCAGCTCGTAACTGGCCGGTTGATGGGCCAGCAGAATTTTGACCAGATCGGGCGGGGCGCCTTTCAGGGTTTGCTCCAGGTCCGGTTTCACGGCATCGTCGCGGCGCTGGGCCGATAGATCGGGGATGCCAGCCAAAATAAAGGCGCTGTCCCCGTCGCCGATCACCACATGCTGGTTGAGCAGCACCGTGCAGCCCAAACGCTTGAATTCGTCGAACCAGGGGGCTGCGCCCCAATAATATTCATGATTGCCGGGGATGTAATAAGAGCCGTGAATGGATTTTAACGCCGCCAACGGGGCCACCGCATCCGTCAAGTCGGGCACCGAGCCGTCGACGAAGTCGCCAGTCAAGGCGATCAGGTCAGGCGCAAGTCCGTTGGTGATGGCAACCACGTTTTCCACATAGGCGCGGTCGATCATCAACCCCACATGTAAATCGGAGATCTGAGCGATGGTGAAGCCGTTCAAGGCGGCGGGCAGGGACTTCAATGGGATATCGATCCGTCTGACCGTGGGTTCGGCTCGGGCTTGGCCCTCTCCCACCGCCGTGGCGCCGACCGAGACCAGTCCGAAGGTTAGAAACGTCCGGCGCTGCAGATCGATTTTCTTTTCCACGGGCGGAAGGCTGATAAACACTTCGGCGGCAAGGAAGCAGACGAACAGGCAACTGACCAATCCCATCACTGAATAGGACAGCCAATCCATCGCCGCATAAGGAAGGTCTAGGCCGAAATCGTGCTTTAGGGCCGGAAAAATCAGACGTTCGCCAAAAGGCCCTAGAAATTCAACGGCCAGCGTCATCGCCGTCAAAAGCGGCACCAATGGACCGGGACGCAGTTTGAAAGCTTTGCCTAGCCCGCGCCAGACGACATAGAGCGTAATGCCGGTTATGACCGTCAGGGCGAGGGCGATTTTCAACATCAATGCGGGTCCATTACTTCAATCCCTTGGCCACCTCCACAGCGGCATAGGTAAAGATGGCGTCTGCACCGGCGCGTTTAAAGCAGGTCAGGCTTTCGGTAATGACACGGGGCCAATCCAGCCAACCGTTTAGAGACGCGGCTTTCAGCATGGCGTACTCGCCAGAGACTTGATAAGCGAAAGTTGGCAGGCCAAAGGCGTCCTTGACCCTGCGGATCACGTCCAGATACGGCATGCCGGGCTTGACCATGACCATGTCGCTGCCCTCGGCCACGTCCATGGCCACTTCGCGTAAGGCTTCCTCGGTATTGGCCGGGTCCATTTGATAGGTTTTCTTGTCGCCCTTGAGCGCGCCGCCCGATCCGACCGCGTCGCGGAACGGTCCGTAGAAGCCCGACGCGTATTTGGCCGCATAGGACAGGATTTGCACAGGGGCCAGATTGGCGTGATCCAAGGCTTGTCGCATTGCCTTGATGCGGCCATCCATCATATCGGACGGGGCGATGACGTCGCAGCCCGCTTCCGCCTGAACCACCGCCATTTTGGCCAGGATTTCCACCGATTGATCGTTGACCACATAGCCATCGACCACCAGACCGTCATGGCCGTCGGAATTGAAAGGGTCCAGCGCCACGTCGCAGATGATGCCGATCTCGGGAACGGCTTTCTTGACGGCGCGCACGGCGCGGCAAACCAGATTGTTGGGATTGACGGCTTCGCGCCCGTCGGGCGTCTTAAGGCTGGCCTCGACCGACGGGAAGATGGCGATGGCGGGCAGGCCAAGATCCTGGGCCAGACGAGCAGCCTCGACAATCAAATCAATGCTCAGGCGCTGAACGCCCGGCATCGAGGCGATGTCTTGGCGCTGGTTGGTTCCTTCAATGACGAACAGCGGCCAGATCAGATCATTGACCGACAAGGCATGTTCGGCCACCAGACGCCGAGACCAGTCGGTCTGGCGGTTGCGACGCAAACGGGTGAGGGGAAACTCGGACGGGGGCAGAAAGTCGGGCATGGTGCTTCGCTCAAATGAAAAAAGGACTACTCGGTTTGAATAGTCCTTTATCCAGCGAAAAGTAAATGCCCTCGTGAAAGGAATTTACCGCTTGGTCGTTCTGGTCCGGGGGGCTGGCTTGACCTCGCCTTCGACCTTACGACCCAGGCCAATGCGCTTGGCGAAGTCCGAGCGTTGAATGGCGTAGTTTGGCGCGACCATGGGATAGTCGGACGGCAGGCCCCATTTGGCGCGATAATCGTCCGGGGTCATGTTGTAGGTGGTGCGCAGATGGCGCTTCAGCATCTTCAACTTCTTGCCGTCTTCCAGACAAATAATATAATCGGGCATGACTGACTTCTTGACCGGAACGCTAGGCTTGACCGATTGAAGAACGGTTTCGACCGGGCCTTTATCCGTTGACGCTAAAGAGGAATAGATTGTGCTGATCACTTCCGGCACACTGTTCGCCGGTGTTTGATTCTTTGACAAGTAAGCGGCAGTAATATTGGCGGTCAATCGCACAAGTTCGGTGCGGCTAATTTTGTTGTCGGTGTCGTTCATGGCTTTGAATCCTCGATGCGGTTGTTTTAGTTTTTATACTTCAGTAATACAGAGAGCTCTAAATTGTCAATTCCAATTTGCAATGTTTTGGCAGCAAGAGTTTAAAAACTCCAATTGCGCGCGCCGTTTTATGCCCATACTTTTGCTAAGGCGGTCTCCGATCATAACTTTGTGGTGGATCGGCAATCCCCATCGACATATGGTATGTCCAATGGGTAATAGTTTGATATTAGAGGGTTGAACTCCTGTGGGCGCGAAAAAAGCAGCGATAGCCTCGGATCATGGCGGTCTAGACTTGAAGGCGATGTTGAAGGCCGATCTGGAAAGCAAGGGCGTGACGGTCCTGGATTTGGGAACGCATGGACCCGAGTCTGTGGATTATCCGGACTTTGCTTATCAGATGGCCGACGTGCTGAAATCGGGTCAAGCGCAAATCGGGATTTTATTGTGCGGCACGGGGATCGGTATTTCCATTGCCGCCAATCGCTATGCGCATATTCGCGCCGCTTTGGTTCATGACGGGTTCGGGGCCAAGATGGCTAGGGCGCACAACGACGCCAATGTTCTGGTGATGGGGGGGCGAGTGATCGGTCCGGAAATCGCCAGGGATTGTCTTGAGATCTTTCTATCAACCCCGTTCGAGGGCGGTCGTCATGGACGACGGGTCGACAAACTGGGTATGAAGGGTGGAACTTAAATGGTATTTGATCGGGGGGGCTTTTAGTCATGCGCTGTCCTTTTTGTGGGCATGATGATACGCAGGTGAAGGATTCGCGTCCGACCGACGACAACGCGGCTATAAGGCGGCGTCGTTCCTGTCCCGAGTGCGGGTCGCGATTCACCACGTTCGAACGGGTGCAAATCCGTGATTTGGTCGTGCTGAAAAAAGACGGCGCCCGGGTGCCGTTCGATCGCGACAAGCTGTTGCGCTCGGTCCGCATCGCCCTGCGTAAGCGTCCGGTGGACGAAGATCAAATCGAACGCATCGTCAACGGCATCCATCGTCGCCTGGAAAGCATGGGCGAGAACGAGGTTCCGTCCAAATTCATCGGCGAAATGGTGATGGAAGTGCTAATCGACCTGGATAAGGTCGCCTATGTCCGCTACGCCTCGGTTTATAGGAACTTCCGCGAAGCCAAGGATTTCGAGGATTTCTTGGGAAAAATGGGTGGGCACCACGACGACGAATGATCCGGTTCACATGCTGGCGGCGCTGTCTTTGGCGTCGCGGGGCTTGGGACGCACATGGCCCAATCCGACGGTGGGGTGCGTCATCGTCAAGGATGGACGGGTGATTGGACGCGGGCGCACTCAAGATGGCGGGCGCCCGCACGCGGAAACACAGGCCTTGGCCATGGCGGGTGATCTGGCCAAAGGTGCTACCGCTTATGTCACGTTGGAGCCTTGTTCTCATCACGGTCAGACGCCGCCTTGTGCCGATGCCTTGATCACGGCGGGCGTTGCCCGGGTGGTTGTGGCGGCGTCCGATCCGGACCCACGGGTCTCGGGACAGGGACTCGAGCGTTTGCGCCAGGCGGGCATCGAGGTTGTCACCGGCATCATGGAACCGGCTGCCACGGAAATGAATGCCGGTTTCTTTAGCGCCAAAACCCTGGGGCGCCCTTTGATCACTGTCAAAATCGCCTCGACCCTGGATGGGCGCATCGCCACCAAGGACGGACACAGCAAATGGATCACCGGCCCGCAAGCTCGCGCCTGGGGGCATCGCATCCGCAGCCAGAATGATGCGGTTCTGGTGGGCAGCCGCACGGTGATCAGCGACGATCCCGATCTGACCTGCCGCTTGCCGGGTTTGGATGATCGCCCGCCGGTTTCCATCGTGGTGGACGGTTGGCTCAACATTCCCAACATCAGCAAGCTGGTCAAGGCTGCGGCTCATCGTCCGGTTTGGGTGCTGACCAACGGCAAGCCCGATCTGAAGCGGGTGGCGGAATTGGAAGGGCTGGGCCTTAAGATCATACCGGTCGCAAGCGAGTTGGACCGCGCCATTGATTTGCCCCTGGCCATGACCATGCTTGGACAAATGGGGCTGACCCGGATTATGGTCGAGGGTGGATCGCGGGTCGTCGCCACCTTCATGTATGCCGATCTGGTGGACCGCCTGGTGTGGTTCCGCGCCCCTTCGATCATGGGCGGCGACGGGTTGGCGGCGGTTCAACCGGTTGGGGTTGCGCTTTTGGAGGTCATGCCCAAATTCCAACTGGTCGATTTATGCCGCATCGACGGCGACGTTATGGAATCTTATACCAAAGCCTAAGGAAAGCAATGTTCACAGGAATAGTCACCGATTTGGCCGAGATCGTTTCGGTTCAGCACACACCCCAACGGGGCACCCGGTTCGACGTCAAAACCCGGTACGATCTCAAGGATGTCCCCATTGGCGCGTCCATCGCCCATAACGGCGTCTGCCTGACCGTAATCGACATTAAGAGCGACATCTATTGTGTTGAAGTTTCAGAAGAAACACTTTCCAAGACCACCTTGGGAGACTGGCGGGCGGGCCGCAAGATCAATCTGGAGCGGCCCTTGGCCTTGGGCGACGAATTGGGTGTTCATATGGTGTCCGGCCATGTGGACGGCGTCGGTCGATTGGTATCGCAGGTCCCGGACGGAGCTTCGCAGCGCTTGGTGTTTCAGGCACCCGACGCTCTGGCCAAATACATTGCCTCCAAGGGCTCGGTTACTGTTGACGGCGTCTCGCTGACCGTGAACGAAGTGGACGGCGCGACCTTCGGCGTCAACATCATCCCCCATACCCAAGAGGTAACCACGCTGGGCCTTTTGGCGCCGGGCGATAAAGTCAATTTGGAAATCGATCTGATTGCGCGCTATGTTGCCCGCTTAATGGGTAAGGAATAATCATGTCTTCGTCTGTGGGAAAGCTGTCTCCAATCACCGACATCATCAATGACGCGCGCGAAGGGCGCATGTTCATTCTGGTGGATGATGAAAACCGCGAGAATGAGGGCGACCTGATCATTCCGGCCCAAATGGCCACGGCGGAAAGCGTCAACTTCATGGCCAAGCACGGTCGCGGATTGATTTGTCTGGCCTTGACCGGAGCGCGGGCGGACGAGTTGGGCCTGCAATTGGTGCGATCTGGCAACCAATCGCGCATGGAAACCGCCTTCACGGTTTCGATCGAGGCGCGCGAGGGCGTGACCACCGGCATTTCCGCCGCCGATCGCGCCCACACCATCCATGTGGCGATCAATCACAATAACGGCCCCCGCGACATCATCAGTCCCGGCCACGTCTTCCCATTGCGGGCGCGTGAGGGCGGGGTTCTGGTGCGGGCGGGCCATACCGAAGCGGCGGTGGATATTTCCCGTCTGGCGGGCCTTAATCCGTCGGGTGTGATCTGCGAGATCATGAACGACGACGGCACCATGGCGCGTTTGCCCGATTTGTTGGTGTTCGCCGAACAACACGGCCTGAAGATCGGCACCATTGCCGATTTGATCGCCTATCGCCGCCATCACGACAAGGTGGTGCGGCGCGAGTTGGAAACGTCGTTTCATTCTCGCTGGGGCGATGACTGGCAGATGTCGGTCTATGTGAACACCACGTCCTATGCCGAGCATATCGCCCTGGTCAAAGGCGACATCGCCCGCCAACAGCCGGTGATGGTGCGTGTGCATGCTGTCGATGTGTTGGATGACGTTCTGGGCGACCAGGGCTCGGGCAAGGCCGGGTTGCTGCATACCTCCATGGAAATGATCGCCAACCATGGTCACGGCGTAGTGGTGCTGATCCGCGAACCCAGTCCCACCAGTCTGTCCGACCGGGTGCGCGCCCATTTATCGGGCGAGAAAACGCGACCGCTGTTGCGCGATTACGGCGTCGGCGCTGAAATTCTTTTGGACCTGGGGGTCAAAGAGATGATCTTATTGTCCAACACGCAAAAGACCCTTGTGGGATTGGAGGGGTTCGGCCTAAAGGTGGTCGAACAACGCCCCATTCCCACCACTAAGGAATAGACATGACCAAGGTCCTGATATTGGAAGCGCGGTTTTACGATCATTTGGCCGATGGATTGCTGACCGGAGCCAAGCAGGTTTTGGCGGAAGCCGGAGCCAATGTGGACGTCATCACCGTGCCCGGCATCTTCGAATTGCCGGGGGCTTTGTCTCTGGTGCTGAAGAAGGCGGAAAGCGACGGCGTGCACGAGTATGACGGCTACATCACCCTGGGCACCGCCATTCGCGGCGAAAGCGATCACTATCACTACATCAGTCAAGAATGCATGCATGGCCTGAATCGTCTGGCGGTCGAGCATCATTTGGCCTTGGGCAACGGCGTGCTGACCGTTCACAATGAAGAGCAGGCGCTGAAGCGTTCCGATCCTGCCGGCAAGAACATGGGCGGCCAAGCGGCTAGGGCGTGTCTGTCCATGTTGGCCCTGAAACACCGTCTGGGGTCCTTTTCGTGAGCAAAGATTCCAAACGCCCCGATCCCGCCCGGTTCAGCGCCGCTCGTCTGGCCGCCGTGCAAGCGCTTTATTCCATGGAAATGACCGGCGCGACGTCGGTTCAAGCCCTGAATGAATATATGGAACGGACCGAAACCGGAAAAGATTCTGATAAATCAATGGCTAAGCCGGACCTGGAATTGCTGGCCATGCTGGTGCATGGTTCCAGCGCCGAGCTGCCCAGCCTGGACGAGATGATCGGCGGCGCGCTCTCCACCGATTGGACCGTGGACCGCATCGAGGCGATCATGCGCGCCATCTTTCGGGTGGGCATATGGGAAATCAAGAACCGTCCCAACACTCCGGCGCGGGTTGCCATTTCGGAATATGTGGATCTGGCCCGGGCCTTTTATTCCGGGACCGAACCAAATCTGGTCAATGCGGTGATGGATCGCATGGCGCGCATTTTGCGCCCAAACGAGTTCGATTCCTAAAATGACGGATGATCGAAATACGGGGCAGGATGAATTCAGTCTGATTGCCCGGTATTTCGCTCCCTTGTCGCAATCCTTCGCCGGCGCCATGTCGTTGAAGGATGATGCTGCCTTCATCGCGCCGGAGCCCGGTAAAGTGCTGGTGGTCACCACTGACGCCATCGTCTCGGGCGTTCATTTCTTACCCGATACCCCGGCTGATTTGGTGGCGCGCAAATTGGTGCGGGTCAATTTGTCCGATCTGTCCGCCAAAGGCGCCAAACCCTTTGCTGTGTTGCTGAACGCGGTTTTCCCGCCCTCCATCGACGAGGCGTGGGTGGAGGCTTTTTCCAGCGGACTCAAACGCGATTTCGACGAATTCGGTCTGTCCTTGATCGGCGGCGACACCGTCTCGACGCCGGGGCCATTGTGCTTGGCGTTGACGGCCTTGGGCTGGGCCGGAATCGGACTGACGCCGTATCGGTCGGTGGCCAAGCCGGGCGACGATATTTGGGTGAGCGGCACCATCGGCGATGGCGGCGCGGGATTGTTGGCCGCTCAGGGCAAGATCGTGTCGGATGTTTTGAAGGACCGTTATCAACTGCCGCAGCCACGGGTGGAATTGGGCCAAGCCATCGCCGGTCTGGTCAATGCCGCCATGGATGTTTCGGACGGGTTGATTCAGGATTTGGGCCATATCTGCAAGGCTTCGGGCTTGGCGGCGGAGCTGACCATGGAGACCATTCCCTTGTCATTGGCGTTTCGCCAGACCGGTTTGTCGGTGATCGACGCGGCAAGCATGGGCGATGATTACGAATTGCTTTTTACCGCCTCGCCTGAACAAGCGGACGCGTTGTTGGAGCAGTCCTTGCGCTGCGGCGTGGATATCGCCCGCATCGGACGCATGATCGAAGGCCAGGGTGTCCGTTGCCGCGACGCCCAGGGGAACGACGTCACGCCACGGCGAAAAGGGTGGAATCATTTTATCAAAGAGGGTGGGGCATGAAGAAAATCTTGATAGCGGTGGTGGTCCTGTTGTTGCTGGGGGGCGTCATTGGCGGCTTGTATTTCTCGGGCATGGACCCCTTGGCGCTGGCGGGATTGAAAAAAGGCGAGCTGACCGAAAAGGCCAAGGAGGCTGCGGCCAA
>CAIYCT010000483.1 GCA_903924765.1 uncultured Rhodospirillaceae bacterium
TCAGCACCTTGCCCGAACTTGGAACCACGGTGTTGTAGGCACGGGCAAGACGCGTGATGCTATCCAACAAGATCACCACATCGCGTTTGTGTTCGACCAAGCGCTTGGCTTTTTCCAATACCATCTCGGTCACTTGCACGTGGCGCGAGGCAGGCTCGTCGAATGTGGAACTGATCACTTCGCCTTTGACCGAGCGGGCCATATCGGTCACTTCCTCGGGGCGTTCGTCGATCAACAGCACGATCAAATACACTTCGGGGTGATTGGCCGAAATGGCGTGAGCGATGTTTTGCAACATCACCGTCTTGCCGGTCCGCGGCGGAGCAACCACCAGCGAGCGCTGACCTTTACCGATGGGCGAAACCAGATCGATCACGCGGGTGGTCAGATCCTTGGACAGAGGATTGTCCACTTCCAGCTTCAGTTTTTCATCGGGGTAAAGCGGCGTCAGATTGTCGAAATTGATGCGGTGACGCACATTTTCGGGCGGTTCGAAATTGATGGTGTTGATCTTGAGCAGGGCGAAATAGCGTTCGCCGTCCTTGGGCGAGCGAATTTGGCCTTCGACCGTGTCGCCTGTGCGCAAGCTGAAACGACGCACTTGGCTGGGGCTGACGTAAATATCGTCTGGACCGGGCAAATAATTAGCCTCGGGACTGCGCAAAAACCCAAATCCATCTTGCAGGATTTCCAACACACCGTCGCCATAGATGGGCGTATCGTTGTCGGCCAGCTGCTTCAAAATCGCAAACATCATGTCTTGCTTGCGCAAGGTGCTGGCGTTTTCAATTTCCAATTCCTCGGCATAAGCGAGCAATTCGGCGGGGGTTTTTTTCTTAAGTTCCTGAAGGTGCATTAACAAATTCCATGGTGGGGGGAAACCGCATAATCGGGATTATTGGTGGGATCAACGGCCCACGTCCGAATATTTGGAATCAGTGTCTGATGTGTTTTGGGATTGGTGCCGTGGCAAAGGCGTTTAGACCGGTAAATCTTTAACGAAAGCTGGGTCAGATGTCAAATAAGTTTGGCAAAACCTAGAAAAACTCAAACGGGTTTAAGGATAACCAACAAAACGATGGCGATCATCAACACAGTGGGACCCTCGTTTAATATCCTGAAAAACTTGGAAGAATGAATGTTTTGGTCCATGGCGAACTGATTTTTGTGATGAATCATATAAAAATGCAGCGCCGTCATCGCCACAACCAAAACCCCTTTGATCTGGAACCAGGTTTCTTCATAGGCTCCGCTTAGCGCTGCTAAGGTGATGCCCAACACCCAAACAACGATGGCGGCAGGAGTCATTATCGCGTTCAACAACCGCCGTTCCATGATCTTGAACAATTCAGACGCTTCAGAACCAGCCTTCACCTCTGCGTGATAGACAAACAAGCGAGGCAAATACAACAATCCCGCCATCCACGACAAGACGGCAATGACATGAAAAGCTTTGATCAATAGATAGGACATTGGTTAGGCCCCTTTGATCAACCGTACAAGACCGGCCAAGAAAACCGGATGACATTGCACAGTGGGAACCCGACCGTAAGCAGGAATTTTAAGCGTTTCAGCCACATGGCGGTATTCCATGTCTAATTCCACCAGGGTTTCCGAATGCTCGGATACAAACGAGATGGGAATCACCAAAACGCTGCGTTGATCCTTGGCCGCCCGTTCCAACTCTTGATCAATGCCCGGTTCCAACCATTTTTGATTGCCGACACGGCTTTGATAGCACAAAGCCCAATCTTCTGGTCCCAATCCAAGCTTTTCGATAATCAGCGCCACCGACAGTTCAATCTGCTTTTGATATGGATCGCCCTTGTCGATCAAAGCTTGAGGCAAACCATGAGCGGAAAACAACAAGCGCGGATTATCCAGCTTGGGTTGATGATGGACGATCAATTCCGATACTGCGGCAATCCATCCAGGCTCGTCGGGATAGGATTCTACGACGCTGGTGGGTTGTTTCAAACCGGCACGCTTAGCTAACTTTCTCCACCGCGCCAAAGATGATCCCGTGCTTGCCGAGGAATAATGGGGATAAAGCGGCAGCAAAACAATCCGATCTGGTTGCCATTGTTTCACCTGTTCAATGGCCTGTTCGGTCATAGGATGCCAATACCGCATAGCCATAAAACATTTGTAATCGTGGCCCAACATCCGTTCCAACGCATCGGCTTGCGCTTGAGTTTGTTCATTCAAAGGCGATTTGCCACCGATTTTGGCATAGATTTCCTGAGCGATCGGAGCGCGCTTGGACGAGATTTTGCGCGCCAACAACCAGCGGGGAATCATTGGCACATCAATGATGGCGCGATCAAAAAACAGATTAAACAAAAAGGGCTTAACTGTGTCCAAACTATCCGGACCGCCGTAATTAAACAAAATTACGGCGATTTTCATCGGCGTATCCTTTTGACCAAACGGTCAACATTTTCTGGCGGTGTGGAAGGAATGATGCCATGACCCAGATTGGCGATGAACGGACCTTTGCCTAAAACCGTCAGCAATCGATCCACCGCTTGGTCCAAGGCTTCGCCGCCTACCGCCACCAGGATGGGGTCCAGATTGCCCTGCAAAGTAGCCAAAGGCTGCAAGTTTTCCGCCGCCCATTCCAACGGCACCGTCCAATCCAAACTGATGCCATCGACCTTGGTGTCTATTACATAGTTTCGATACATCAATCCCGCCCCTTTGGGGAAACCAACGATTTTGATCGCCGGATATTTCGCTTTCAATTCAGCCACGATCTTAACCATGGGAGAAATTGACCAGCGTTTGAATTCTTCCTCGGGCAGAATACCCGACCAACTGTCGAACAACTGCAAGACTTCGGCCCCGGCTTCCACCTGTGCGCCCAGATAAGCGATGGTGGCGTCGGTCAGTATCTCCATCAAGCGGGCAAACAGATCCGGTTGGTTCCACATCATCCGCTTGCTAGCGGCAAAATCCTTGGATGACCCGCCTTCGATCATATAGGTAGCCACCGTCCACGGCGCGCCGGCAAAACCAATCAAGGCGCAAGAAGACGGCAAAGTTTGCGATAATCGTTTGACCGTTTCTAAAACCGGCTGCAATCGGGTCAGAAGGCCCTGGATGTCTAAACCATCCAAATCCGTTGCTAAGCCAATGGGCGTTAACACCGGACCCTCGCCTTCCTTGAAGGACACGGTGCGTCCCAATCCATGGGGCACCACGAGAATATCCGAAAATAAAATGGCGGCGTCGAAATTGTAACGGCGAATGGGTTGGTGAGTGACCTCGACGGCTAGGTCGGGATTGTAGCACAAATCCAGAAAGGTTCCGGCTTGGGCTCGGATTTGACGGTATTCAGGCAGATAGCGTCCGGCCTGTCGCATCAACCAAACCGGAGGAGGAGATTGCGTTTCACCGGCAAGGGCGCGTAACAATTTTTTCGTGGTCAAAGGCGTTGTCCCGTTGAATGTTGGGACCAAATTCTTACAGTGTTTAAGATAATTAAGAAAGTGGCTGATGTTGTTGTTGCCTGTGTATCCTGGGGATTGGACTTGATCCACAGCTTGTTGGACAGTTGGTCCACATTTAAAAGCATATTCACTAAAATATGTGGATAAACGACAAAAAACCGGACAATCTCTTAGAAATCAGAGCGTCTTAAACCTGGGGAAAAATAGGGGAACTCGCCTCTTTCCATCGACAATTCACGTTCTTGTCATCATGATCCGTTTTTGGTCCACAGCGGGACCGAACAGCCCATAAGATCGGGCCAAGGGGTGTAGAAAATTGGTCGCTGGGGAAAAGCCGCAGGTTATCCCCGTTGTGCAGAGGTTATCCACAAGGTGCGAAAAGTTCATATTCATCTGATTTCGGATTCGTCGGGCGAGACTGTCTCGGCGGTGGCTAGGGCCTGCTTGGTGCAATTTGAAGGCGTAACGGCGGTTCATCACGATTGGTGGCTGGTGCGCACGCAGGGACAAGTGGAGAGGGTGATCCAAGGCATCACCGAAAATCCCGGTATTGTGCTGTACACCGTGGTCGATCACTTCGCCCGCGATTCGCTGGAAGAAGCCTGCCATCATCTGGGCGTGCCCTGCATGTCGATCCTGGACCCGTTCCTGGCGGTGATGGCCAATTATTTGCAGATGGAAATCAAGGCCCGTCCGGGACGGCAATACCAATTGGATGCTGAATATTTTGCCCGTATCGAGGCCATGCAATACACCCTGTCCCACGATGACGGGCAATCTTTGTACGATCTGGCCAATGCGGACATCGTATTGGTGGGGGTGTCGCGCACCTCGAAGACGCCCACCAGCATGTATCTAGCCAATCGTGGCTTCAAATGTGCCAATTATCCGTTGGTGGTGGGGATCGAGATCCCGCAGGAAATCATCACGGTAAAGGGTCCCTTGGTGGTGGGATTGACCGGCGATCCCAAACGGCTGGCCGAAATCCGCCGCACCCGTCTGCGCATGATCCAAGGCGAAGTCGAGACCGACTATGTGCAATTGGATAAAATCGAAGAGGAAGTGCGGCTGGCCCGCAGGCTCTATGCTCGCAACGGTTGGCCGGTTGTGGATGTCACCCGCAAATCCATCGAAGAAGCCGCAGCCGCCATCATGCAAATCTATCATCAAAACCAAGATAAACCGCGCTTTCCGTTTGCCCAGCCTGGCGAGCCGGACTCCAGCGAAACAGAATCGGAGCCATCGTGATCGTTCTCGCCTCGGGATCTACCGCCAGACGGGATCTGCTGCGCATGGCGGGCATCAAATTTGATGCTGACGCTCTGCCCCTTGATGAAGAACAGATCAAGCAATCCATGCGCGAAAGCGGGGCTACGGCCACGGATACTGCTATCGCCTTGGCCGAATTGAAAGCCTATCGAGTCTCGATCAAACAGCCCGGCCGTTTGGTGGTGGGCGCCGACCAAATGCTGGATGTGGATGGCGACTGGTTGGACAAGCCCAAGGACCGCGCCCAAGCCAAAGAGCAGTTGCAGCGCCTGCGCGACAAAACTCATGTCCTGATCAGCGCCGTGGTGGTGTTCAAGGATGGCGAGCGATTGTGGCACAATGTCTCTACCGCCCGCATGACCATGCGAGCGTTTTCCGATCAATTCCTGTCCGAGTATTTGGATAAGAATGGTGACGGGCTGTTGAGCTCGGTGGGGGCTTACAAGCTGGAAGGCATGGGGGTACAGTTGTTTTCGGCCATTGATGGCGATTATTTCACCATTTTGGGCCTGCCATTGCTGCCGCTGATGGATTTCTTGCGTCATCACGGCGAGGTCACGCCATGATCGTGTCCGGCAAAGCCAAACTGGCCGGAGTGATCGGCTGGCCGGTCAGTCATTCGCGCTCACCCCGGCTGCACGGTTATTGGCTGGATCGCTATCGCATCGACGGCGCTTATATTCCGCTGGCGGTGCACCCTGATCATTTGTCCGATGTGATCAAGGCTTTGCCGCGCATGGGCTTTGCCGGGGTCAATCTGACCGTACCGCACAAGGAAGCGGCGCTGAAGCTGGTGGATCGTCTTGAAGATCCAGCCAAGACCATCGGCGCGGTCAACACCTTGGTGTTCGAAGCGGATGGAACCATCATCGGACGCAACACCGATGCCGCTGGATTTTTGCAAAATCTGCGGACCGGCGCGCCCCACTGGGACCCCAAGGACGGATCGGCGGTGGTGTTGGGCGCGGGCGGCGCTGCCCGCGCTGTCATTGCCGCCTTGCAGGAGGCGGGGGTGCCCGACATCTATTTAGCCAATCGCACGTTGGAGCGGACTAAAGCCCTGATCGCAGACATCCCCGGTCCCAAAGCGGTGGCGTGGGAAGAGCGGGCGCGGGTTTTGAACGGCGCGTCGCTGTTGGTGAACACTACTCTGTTGGGACAAACGGGTCAGCCCCCGCTGGAGATCAATCTGTCCGTTCTGCCAAAAGCGGCAATAGTGACCGACATCGTCTATGCGCCCCTGGAAACCGATTTGTTGCGCCGGGCCAAAGAACGCGGCAATGTCGTTGTTGACGGATTGGGCATGTTGCTGTGGCAGGCTGTTCCGGGATTCGAGGTTTGGTTTGGCCAGCGGCCGGAGGTCACGCCCGAATTGCGCGCTTTCGTTTTGGAGAATTCATGAAGATCTTGGGGCTGACAGGCTCCATCGGCATGGGCAAATCCACCCTGGCGCGCATGGCGGGGCGGATGCGCATCCCGGTGTTTGACGCCGATGCCGCCGTTCACCATCTGTTGGCCAAGGGCGGGCGGGCGGTGGGGCCGGTGGCTGCTCTGTTTCCCGACGCTTTAACCGATGGGGCTATCGACCGCAAGATCTTGGGCCGCTTGGTGTTCGGTCAGTCGGATCGATTGCAAGCGCTGGAGGCCGTCCTGCATCCCATGGTGCATCAGGACCGCGACCGATTTTTGGCGCGACAACGGCGTTCTGGCAAGGAACTGGCGATTTTGGATGTGCCGCTGCTGCTGGAAAAAGACGGCTGGAAAAAATGCGACCGGGTTATGGTAGTGACCGCTCCCGCCTTTGTGCAAGCAGCGCGCGTGTTGCGCCGTCCGGGCATGGATCAGGCGCGGCTGGCCAATATCCGCAAGGCGCAGATGCCGGAACAGACCAAGCGGCGGTTGGCCGATTTCGTCATTCATACTGGCCTTAACAAAGGCTCGACCTTGCGCATGGCGCTGCGCGCGGTCACACTGACCAAAATTTCGGTAGGAAAAGCTCGATGCGTGAAATTGTCCTGGATACGGAAACAACTGGTTTAGACCCGCTGACCGGGCACCGACTGGTGGAAATCGGCTGCGTCGAGTTGGACCGCCATCTACCCACCGGCAACAATTTTCACTGCTATCTCAACCCCGAGCGCGACATGCCCGACGAAGCGTTCCGCGTGCACGGCCTGTCCGAGGTTTTCCTCAGCGACAAGCCGGTGTTCGCCGAGGTGGTGGCGGATTTTCTCGACTATATCGGCGACGCCATCTTGATCATCCATAACGCAGAATTCGATATGCGGTTTATCAATGCCGAGCTTACTCGGCTAGGATTTCCGTCCCTGCCCATGAGCCGGGCGGTGGATACGGTGGCCATGGCCAAGAAAAAATTTCCCGGCTCGCAGGTCAATCTGGACGCGCTGTGCCGCCGCTTCGAGGTGGATTTGTCCCGCCGGACCCATCACGGCGCGTTGCTGGATGCCGAGCTGCTGGCCGAAGTCTATTTGCAATTGATTGGTGGGCGTCAGCCGGGATTGGAATTGGCGGTTAAAGACGGACCCAGCGCCGTTTCAGCCACCGCCACCGCTGTTGATCGGCCTTTCCGCGAAGCTCGGTCTCATGCTCCGCTGCCTGAAGAACTGGCGGCGCATGACATCTTCGTGGGCAAATTGAAAAATCCGATCTGGCTAAAGGTCTAAATCCACCATCACCGGCACATGATCAGACGGTTGGGTCCAATTACGGCATTCCCGAGCGATCAGCGCGCTGCGCAGACTGTCTTTCAACGGCGGCGTCACCCACACATGATCCAGGCGGCGGCCGCGGTCATTGACCGACCAATCGGGCGAGCGATAGCTCCACCACGTAAACAGCTTTTCATCGGGTGGAACAAAATGACGCACTCCGTCCACCCACTGGGCGGATTCCTGCAATGCGTCCAACTTTTCCACTTCCACCGGGGTGTGGCTAACCACGCTTAGCAATTGCTTGTGCGACCACACATCGGTGGGCAAGGGGGCGATGTTCAAATCGCCTACCAAAATCATGGGCGTTTGCGGCTGGCGGTCGGTGCCGAACCATTGGGTCAACTCGTCAAGAAAGGCCAGCTTGTGTGCGAATTTGTCGTTGATTTCGGGATCAGGCACGTCGCCGCCGGCGGGAATGTATAGATTGTGCAATTCCACACCCGCGACGTGTGCGCTGATGTGACGGCAATCGTCGCGGCCGCAGCGGGGATAGGTCTGGATCGTGTCCAGGGGCAAACGCGATAAGATGGCGACGCCGTTATAGGATTTCATCCCCTTGAAGGCCACATGCTCGAAGCCCAAGGCGGTGACGTCGTTCAATGGAAACAGATCGTCTGGGACTTTGGTTTCCTGCAAACAAATCACATCGGGTCGCAGCGTTTCCACAACTTGCGCCAACAAGCCGAGCCGAAGGCGCAATGAATTGATATTCCAAGTAATAAGTCGCATGGACACCAGACAGGATGGGAGGTTGCAGACAGGAAATGGGCGTTTGGTCAGGGGGGTAACCAAGCGCCCGGCTCCGTATTAGGGAGTGTGAGATTGGCAGGGGAAACCAATATCTCACGGATCGGGTCTTTGCGACCCAATCCTCATAGATGGGATCATGATGGAGAAAATTCCATAACAAAAGCGTCAAATATTTATGGCTGATATGCGCTAAGCACATAGCATCGTAAATGTCTATACTTTGATAGAATAATTTTACGGAGTTGTGTTGTTGTAAATAAACAACTTTTTATCAACCGGGACGCCGGTTTGCACGTCAAACAGCGACACCGTGGTCAGTTGATTTTGACCGTCGACGATTTGCCACTGCCGCAATTGAAACGGTTTTTCCGAAAAGACTAGAGTCAATTTGCCCTGACTGGGATCGCTGGCTTCGGTCAGGGTGATGGTGATGATACCCGGTTGATGGGACACTTTCGACACCGCCAAATCGCCGCCGACCAGATCGATTTTTGCCCGCACCAACACGCCCGCCGGGGTGGAATCCAGCGGCAGATAGGTGGGATTGGGATAGCGTTTGTCATCGACGATCAAAAATGTCCCATCGGCCACCAACACCAACTCGGCGGGCGGATCGTATTGCAACCGCAATTTGCCCGGCCGCGACAAATAGGCAGTGCCTTCGGCCTGACCGCCATCGTCGGAAATTTGCAGAAAATGCGCCTTCAGGGTGGAAAACCCGTTGAGATAGGTTTCCGCCTGGGCGATGTCGGCCTTGTCCCGGTCAGACAAAGCCGCCTGGGCGGAACCGCCATAAATGCAACAGGCAAGGAGCAGAAGAACAAAACGCATGATGGCGGACATTAGGACGCCGAGTTGGCGGCGTCAATCATCGTGCGACCCCACCAGCACTTCGCGTTTGCCGACACGGTTGGGTTTGCTGATGACGCCTTCGGCTTCCATTTTTTCGACGATGCGGGCGGCGCGGTTGTAGCCGATTTGAAAATGGCGCTGGATGAAGCTGGTGGAGGCCTTGCCCTCGCGCGCCACCAATGCCACCGCTTGATCGTAGAATTCGTCGTAACCGGCTCCGCCGCCGGATTCTCCGCCCATGTCGCCGCTGAAGGCTTCGGTTTCGTCCTCGGTGACCGCTTCGACGTAATTGGGTTGGCCTTGAGAGCGCAGATGCTCCACCACCAATTCCACTTCGCGGTCAGACACGAACGGGCCGTGAATGCGGGTAATGCGGCCGCCCGGGGCCATGTACAGCATGTCGCCCTGGCCCAACAATTGTTCGGCCCCCTGCTCGCCCAAAATGGTGCGGCTGTCGATTTTCGAGGTCACCTGGAACGAAATGCGGGTGGGGAAGTTGGCCTTGATGGTGCCGGTGATCACGTCCACCGATGGCCGTTGAGTGGCCATGATCAAATGGATGCCAGCGGCGCGGGCCATCTGCGCCAGTCGCTGAATGGCTGCTTCCACGTCCTTGCCCGCCACCATCATCAGATCGGCCATTTCGTCGACGATGACGACGATGAAGGGCAAAGGGGCAAGAGCCAGGATTTGCTCTTCATAGATAGGCTTGCCCGTTTCGGGATCGAAGCCGGTTTGCACGGTGCGAGTCAAGGTCTCGCCTTTTTCCGCCGCTTCGGCCAAGCGTTGATTGTAGCCTTGGATATTGCGCACGCCCACTTGGCTCATGGCGCGATAGCGGTCTTCCATTTCGCGCACTGCCCATTTTAAGGCGACGATGGCTTTAGCCGGTTCGGTCACCACCGGGGCCAGCAAATGAGGGATGCCGTCATAGACCGACAATTCCAGCATCTTAGGATCGATCATGATCAGGCGGCATTCTTCCGGTTTCAAGCGGTACAGAAGCGACAGGATCATAGTGTTGACCGCCACCGATTTGCCCGAGCCAGTGGTGCCCGCGATTAGCAAATGGGGCATGCGGGCAAGATCAACCATGACCGGCAAGCCGCCGATATCCTTGCCAAGCACCAAGGTCAGGCGTTGCTGGGCTTTTTCGAATTGTTCCGACGCCAGCAATTCGCGCAAGTAAACGGTCTCGCGGGTGGAATTGGGCAGCTCGATGCCGATGACATTGCGACCGGGAACGGTGGCGATACGGACCGCCAGCGCGCTCATGGAGCGGGCGATGTCGTCGGCCAAGCCAATCACCCGGCTGGTTTTGGTGCCGGGGGCGGGCTCCAATTCGTACAAGGTGACCACCGGACCGGGCCGCACCTTGACCACTTGGCCGCTGACGCCGAAATCATCCAGGATGGTTTCCAACATGCGGGCGTTTTGGGTTAGCGCGTCTTGATTGAGTTGAGCCACGGCCTTGGAGGGCGGCATGGCCAGCATTTCCAATGGCGGATGGGAATAACCGTCGACCGGGGTGGGGACGCCCAGGTCCAAAGTGGGTTGCCGCGCGGCGCGTTCCCGTTTGCCCGGCGCTACGGGAGGTTGCCTGCGTTCGACCACCACATGGGTGGGTTCTTCTTCCGGGATTTCGGACAAATCGGGTTCGCTACGGCGATCCAGGAACGGCGTGCGGAAGGTGGTTTCCACCGACAAGGTGCGCAAGGATTGCGCCACTTGTCCGGCCTTGGCTCCGGCGGCCAGGGAATGGCGTCCGACGCTGGCCCATTCGCCGGGAGTCAGGCTAAGGCAAAATACGCCCAGGCCTAAGGCGGGGATCAAGGCCAGAATGGGAACGATAAAGCTTAATTCGGTGGGCAGCAGACCGGCAAGGCCTTGATACAACACAAGACCCAAGGCGCCGCCGGGATGATCAAGGGAGTCTTGTCCCAACGACAGCGGGGCCAAGGCGATTCCCCAGGCGGCCAAGGTCAACGGCAAGATCGCCGCGCGCATGCGCCACAGGCTGGGAATTTGTCCGCTGATCAGGATTTTAAGGCCCCAAATGGTGGGAACGATGAAGGCCAGCAGACCGGCGATGCCGAACATCTGCCACAGCCAATCGGCAATCCACGCGCCGCCATGGCCCAAGGCGTTGTGAACCGCTCCCGCGCCGGTGGAATTGGCGCTGGGATCGTGGGGGTCTTCGGTCAGCAAGGCGGTCAGAATGGCGGCGCCGATCACGGCCAGTCCCAAGCCGCCGGTTCTCAAACCGGTGCGATGAAACGCCTCAATGGACCCTTCGGGCAGAAACGCCCGTTTGTGATCGCCTTTTTGCTTAACCGCCATAACCACCCCCCCCGCAGGTGCTGCACTACAGACCTTGATCGGCTATTTTCGCAGGGGCGGGTTTAAAGAAAGTTAACTCTTAGGCCGAGCGCAGCGAATTGATGAAACTTTCCACTTGTTCACGGATGGTTTTAGCTTGATCGCTTAAGGTATGCGACACGTCTTCGACTACCCGCGTGCCGCTTCCGGTTTCTTGAATGCCCTGACTAACGCCCGAGATATTGTCGGTTATATCGATGCTGCTTTGGGCGGCGATGGCGATGTTGCTGGCTATGGCGCCGGTGGCTTGTTGTTGCTGGCCGATGGATTGAGCGATTTGACTGGAAATGGTGGTCACTTCGTCCATCACAGTGGAAATACTTTCGATTTCGCGCGCGGCGTCCTCGGTGGCGTCTTGCACGGCGCTGACTTGCGCGGCGATTTCCTGGGTGGCTCGGGCGGTTTGGGTGGCCAGATTCTTAACCTCGCCCGCGACGATGGCGAAGCCCTTTCCGGCGTCGCCCGCGCGGGCCGCCTCGATGGTGGCGTTCAGGGCCAAAAGATTGGTCTGACCGGCGATGTCATTGATCAAATTGACCACGTCGCCGATTTTTTGCGCCGTAGAGGCCAAGCCGCGCACCAAATCGTTGGCGTGATTGGCTTGTTGGGCGGCTTTAACCACTACGGTGTTGGATTCATCAACTCGCACGGCGATGTTGGAAATGGCCTGGGACAATTGTTCGGTGGCGGCGGCTACGGACTGGACAGTATTGGCGGACTTTTCCGCCGCATCGACCACCAGACCAGCGCGGCTGGAGGTCTGTTCGGCCACTGTGGACAGCGACGTGGATGCGCCTTCCAATTGATTGACCGCAGTGGATACAGCCGAGACCGAACTTTCGATGACCGAGCTGAAGTCCCGGGTCAGGGATTCGAAGCGAACAGCCCGCTCAGCTTTGGCTTGTTTCTCGTTTTCCGCCTCGATGGCCAGCTTGCGGCGGTTGATGGAATTTTGCCGCCAAGTTTCCACCGCGCCAGCGATCTGGCCGATCTCGTCCTTGCGTTCCTTATAGGGCACGTCCATATCGATTTTGCTGTTGGCAAGGTCTTTTAACAGCGCCACCAAGTTCCGAGTGGGAATGGTGATCTGTTGATGCATAAATCGCAGGGCGATTCCCACGACCAAGGCGCTTGTCAGTATGGTGAGGGCGAGGACCCATTTGCGGACTTCCGTCATGGCATGAAAAAAGTCATCGGTTTTGATGCCCACATACAGAATGCCAATCACCGACCCGCCCGAATCAAGGATGGGATCGTATCCGGTGATATAGGACGTACCCAGAATATCGATAATGCCGCGGAACGGGGATTTCTGGTTCAGTACTCGGTCATAGGCTTCGTTACGGGCCAATTTTGTACCGCTAGCGCGGCTGCCGTCATCCTTGCGGACCGAGGTGGCGATGCGGGTGTCGGCTGCGAAAATGGTGGCGGTTCCGCCTACCAGAGTTGACACAGTGTCAACCACGTCGGTCCTGTCGTTCAAAGGGGTGGAATCCGCATAAAGAATGCCGTTTTCCATATGAAAAGCGTTGCCCAGCTTGTGCAGTTCGTTCCAAGCCACCCGCATGTTGCGTTCGATGGCCGCATTGGCTTGTACCTCGGCGTCGTTGGACATGACGACGAATGAAGCCATGGCGGCGCCTAATCCCGTCAACAGCGAGGCAATAAAGATGGAAAGCGCAATTTTGTTGGATAGTGACTGCATAGACCCCCCTAAATTTAAAGGGCTAAAATACACATTCATAGGGATCGATCTAATACTCTAATAGTATGTGCTTAATTTGGTCCAAGGCCCGCTCCGTGGTTGGCAAATCATGAACCAGCGCGATGCGGATATAGGCTTGTCCGGGA
>CAIYCT010000484.1 GCA_903924765.1 uncultured Rhodospirillaceae bacterium
CCGTTAGATTTTATCCACTATCATCTGAAAGTTCACGAAGATGAAATAAAATTACCAACGATGCGGCAATTCCTCTTACTCCAGTCAACTGAGGAAGTTCAACCCTCTGAAATTCAGGATATTTTGACTTTTCATATTCCGAGGTTTCTTTTAGATCCTGTGACATCTTGACCCACTATTTTGTTAAGAAAAATCGTACCGCCAGGATTTTTTCCTTTTTAGTTTTATCAATCCGGCACTCACAACACAATAGCAACATCCCAAATTCATGGTAAAGATCAAAACCCAGAATGAGAGGGCCTTGTTTAATGATCGAAGGGGCAATGTACTGTGTGTAACTCTGCACATTCACCATACCGTATAAACTGGAGCGCGATGCTGAGCTTTCTTGTCATAAAGATTAGTTGCTGTGCGCCAAATTTTTACCATAGTATGTATCCATGAAACAGGACGTCAGATGGTTCCAAAGGCAAACCA
This sequence comes from uncultured Rhodospirillaceae bacterium, assembly GCA_903924765.1. Lineage (GTDB taxonomy): Bacteria > Pseudomonadota > Alphaproteobacteria > Rhodospirillales > Magnetospirillaceae > CAIYCT01. The sequence continues at coordinate 478 of CAIYCT010000484.1, forward strand.
ATGCCTTCTGGGCTGGGCTTGAAGCATTGATCAACATGGCGATGCAGATTATAAGCGCCTTTGTCATTGCGCGAATAATTGGCCCGGCGGAAGTTGGCATCTCGGCCGTGGTGATTGCGGCCTACAGCATGGTCGTCACCTTCGTCAATACGCTTGGGCAGGACACGCTTGTTCAGCCCGTTGATCTTCCCGACGAAACTGCATCCAGTTATTTTTGGCTGATCTTTTACGTCTCGCTTGCTGGAGCCGTGCTGTTTGCCGCCCTGGGAGGCGCATTGACCTATGTGGTCGATGATCCAAGAATCCCGATTATGTGTTTTGCCCTCGCCCCAACTGTTGCATTTATGGGCCCCGCCGGCGTCATTCATGGAATGCTGTCACGCAACAAATGCTTTCGGTCAATCGCCTTGCGCGTTCTCATTGGTCAAAGTGCGGGAACCGTTGCTGGACTTGCGGCAGCAATCTTTGGAGCTGGAGCGTGGTCGCTCGTTCTCCAGCAAGCGGTTGGAGCCATAGTCGGGGTCGCGGCCTTATTCATCAGCAGTCTATGGCGCCCTTCATTCATTTTCTCCGCAGTTCGGACCCAGTCCATTCTTCATTACGCCATTCCAATGGCTTTCAATTCGTTGCTTGTTGTCGCCCGCTACAGGGTTTTCACTCTTATAGCGGGAGCCAGCCTTGGCGCTACAGCACTTGGTCAAATGCACATCGCATTTCGTCTGGTTGACGCCTTTCGAGATCTGATGTCGTCAGCCTTTTACAGACTAATGATTCCGGGATTCGCAGGGCGAAGGGACTCTAAGAATGACGTATGGAGCTATTATGTACGGTGTTGCTCTCTGGTGGCCGTTTCCAGTACGCCTGTGTTGACTGTCATCGTTGTTGCCTTGCCGAGCATCGTTTCGATTGTCATGGGATCGGCCTGGGTCCCGGTCATACCGGCTGCGCGCGCTCTTTCTTTGCTTGCCTGCATACATCTGGTTCTCGCGCCATCGCAGGCGCTTCAGATCGCATTGGGCCAAACCCGAAAAATCTTGTGGACGACATCACTCGGTTTCATCGCGACGGCTCTTTTCGTGATGATCGATGCGCCTAAGAATCCGTTGGAAGCCGCTCTGGTTTGGAGTGCGCCATCCCTTCTGACCTATGGGGTGCTTATTATTCAAGTTCGGAAAAGTCTGGATGTTTCCCTGTTTAGCATTATTCAACCAGCCCTGACTCCCATTATACTGTGCGTGATCAGCGGCGGCGTCATCTACTTGGCAACGCCATGGTTGAACATTGATAACCCAATTCTAGAGGGGGAAAGCGTTTTGCTTCTGACCGCGGCTCTGTGCGGAACATTGTTTTTCGCCTTTCTCCGTCAGGACCTTAGAGGAGTTCTGTCCACGCTTGGAATTAAAAAAGCCCCCACGGAACGTTGACACCCATCACAGTTGGACACCTCCAAAAACCCTGGCAATTAGGGCGGTCCTTTGATTCAATGACGGGA
>CAIYCT010000485.1 GCA_903924765.1 uncultured Rhodospirillaceae bacterium
AAAATCGAGAATATGTTCGGGAAACTCAAAGATTGGCGGCGTATCCACACCCGCTATGACCGATGCGCCCACACCTTCATGTCAGCAATCGCTATCGCCGCTACTGTCATCTTCTGGATCAATCAATGTGTCCTGAGCCTAATCACCTATAGCTTCATCTCTTCAGCAATTGCGGGAGATGATCGTCCCCGTTTACGCAGCTCCCTTGCTTCCCCGTCATCTGATGGGGCTCGTCAATGCGGTGGCGGCATAAGAAACACCTCGCGCTTTTTGGTCGAGGCAGCGGAACTAATGTTGCCGAAATAAGCGGATTACTCGGTGGCGCGCTTTAGCACGTCCAGCACGGTGACGATCAGGCGGTCGTCGGCCACACCCACGTCGGCGGTGGCGACGCGGCGTTGATTGACGTACAGATCGATGGGGTCGTTGACCTTGCGTTCCAGCTCGACCACGGCGCCGCGGCCCAGCTTCAGCAATTGGGCGATGGGCAGAGTGGCGGTGCCCAACACGGCATAAACTTCGACATCGACGTCGTAAACGGCGTCTTCACTCGCTTTGCCAACTTGGATTTGATCGCTTGTCATGATCCCAGCCTAACCCTTTAGAGTTAACAGATCATTATTGTCTTTATAACTTAAGGAGTTTCCGTCAAAATGTAACTGGGAAAGTGTATCTCGGACGAAATAAATGGCTTTGGGGACGCAAAAGATATCGGCCTTTGCCGCGCCAGGAATGGCGGCGGCGGCCACTGCGCACCCGCTTTCAGGCGGGCGCGGCATTGCGTCTGCCAGTCAGTCGCCGGTCGAGGCCAGTAGTTTCTCCGCCTCGGTCAATGTCAACGACAACGGCATTCTTCATTACGACGACGAGAACGGGCTTAATCCCGACGATCAAAGGCGAAACGGCTCTTCTCCTCGGGGGACCCAGACGCCTTTCATGGCGCGCCGCGCTTTGGCCTATTCGGCGATTTCGTTGGACACCCATCAGGGCGACAACGCGCCGACCACTTTGTTCAGCGCTCTGCTGGCCAAGGGTATTCGGGGCTATGAACGCAGCCAAGCCTTGGCGCAAACCGTCATGGCTCCGGTGGGCAGCACCATCAACCAGTTAAGCTAGAGCGGTGAGCTTTAAATATAAAGAACGGGCTCCAGAGCGCGTTGAGCGCGAGGCCAAGCGGCGGAAGCCCGTGCCCGGCGAGGGGCTAAAATTGAGTCTATAGCATGATGCAGATTTAACGCATCATGCTATAGGGTTTTCAGAACCTCTTCGATCTGGCCCCAGGCGTAGGCCAGTTCGTCTTCCGTTACGCAATAGGGCGGCAGCAGATAGATTACCTTGCCCAAGGGGCGGATGATCAGGCCGCGTGTCCTGAATTCCCGTTTCAGGCGTGACCCGATCACGCCATCGGGCAAAGAGGTTGGGTTGGGGACGTCGAAGGCGGCGACGGTTCCGTGCAAGCGGGTCCGTTCGGCCAAGCCTTGCGCGGCCAAGCGATCCAGCCAGTGGCGGTGCGTGGCTTCCAGGCGGGCGCGGGCTTGGGCGCAATCTGGCGACAGCAGCAGGTCCAGCGACGCCAGACCGGCGGCGCAGCCCAACGGATTGGCGGTGTAGGAGTGGCCGTGCAGAAAGGCGCGGCTAATGTCCTGGCCCAGGAACGCGTCATAGATAAAGGGCCGCGTCACCGTCATGGCCATGGGCAGGAAACCGCCGGTCAGGCCCTTGGACAGGCAGATGAAATCGGGCACGATTCCGGCTTTCTGGCAGGCAAACAGCGATCCGGCACGTCCGAACCCGGTCATCACCTCGTCCAGGATCAGCAACGCGCCCGAGGCGCGAACCATTTTTTCCACCTTTTGCAGGAAGTCGGGGCGACACATACGCATGCCCGACGCCCCTTGCACCAACGGCTCGATGATCACAGCGGCGACGTGACCGCACTCCAGCAGCGCCCCCAGTTCGAACAAGGCCTTGGCTTCCTTGGACTCCACGTTGGGGTCGCCGTCCCAGGTGTAGGGAAACGGCGCGATGCGGGCGGGGAACATCATGTCCTGCCACATGGCGAAATAGCCCGAGGTCTGGCCCACCGACATGGCTCCCACCGTGTCGCCGTGATAGCCGCCGTCGAAACCGATAAAGGCGGTACGGGCCTCGCCCTGATTGCGCCAATATTGCAGGGCCATCTTCAACGCCACTTCCACGGCGGTGGAGCCATCGTCGGAATAGAACACCCGCTCCAGGTCTCCCGGCAATAGCTCGGCGATGCGGGCGGCCAGAGTGATGGCCGGTTGGTGGGTGAACTCGGCGAAGATCACCTGTTCCATTTGGCCTGCTTGGGTGGCGATGGCTTGGGCGATGGCGGGATGGCCGTGTCCGTGCAGATTGACCCACCACGACGACACCATGTCCAGATAGTCCTTGCCGTCGGCGTCGGTGACGCGGCTGCCCTTGGCCGACACCGCCAACAGCGGCGGCGCATGGGTGGCGGCCTGAGTGAAGGGGTGCCACAGATAGCGCTTATCGAGATCGGTTAAGGAGGCGGAATCGGACATGGGAGGGCTGCCAGACTGCTAGCGGTTACGGAGGCGAGCCTTGGGATCTGAGCCAATACCGTGACGCGTCCAAAATGCTCGATGGCGTCGCGATTGTCGGGATCGATGGAGCCGTTCATCACCACGCCGAGAATGGGAATAGCGCGACCGGCCAGCGCTTGCAAGGTCAGCAGCGTATGATTGATGGTCCCTAAGCCGCTGCGGGTGACGATCAGGACGGGCGCGCCCAGTTTTTCCATCAGATCGATCATGAACTGAGTGTCGTTAAGCGGCGCGAGAACCCCACCCGCGCCCTCGATCACCAGCGGTCCGGCGATGGCGGGCAGGGTGAAATCATCCAAATTTATGGTCACGCCGTCGCGCCGCGCCGCCATATGAGGCGACAGCGGCTGGCTTAGCAGGTGGCGCGACGGCAGGATTCGCGCATCGGGGGCCAGCGCCGCTACTGTGTCGCAATCGGCCTGGGGGCCTGATTGCACCGGCTTCCAATAGGCCGCGCGCCAATGCTGGACCAGCCAAGCGCTGACCATGGTCTTGCCCACGTCGGTGTCGGTGCCGGTGACGAAAACCGCCGTCACGGCTTGGTCCAATCCAGGGTCAGGATTTCATAGGAAATCGAGCACGGCGCACCCAATTGGGTCATGGCTTGGCGCAGGATCGGCGTCGGCAGAGGCTGGTAGCCCTTGGCGGGAACGGTGGCGCCGATGGTCCGCAAGGATTTCAGAAATTCGCCTGCATTGCCATAGGTCATGGTCAGGGTGTTGGCGGTGACAGATGCCCCGGGCAGCATGGCCCGCACCTCCTCGGCCGTGGGGTAGGCGGGGGTGCCCGCTTGATGGCCGATGGCGGCGACGGCGTTTTTCCATTGCTCCAGACTGGCTCGGCCCAGGGTGGTGACGACCATGCGCCCCTGGGATTTCAAACAATGGCCCAGGCGGGCCAACCCGGCGGACAAGTCCTCGAACCACTGCGCCGCCAAATTGGAGACGATCAGATCCAGGCTTTCCGGGGGCAAATCGGGAGCCTCGCCGTCCATGGAACGCAGCTGAGCGTCCAAGGTGGGAAAGCGTTGGCGCAACGAGTCGATCATGGCGGGCGCGATGTCGGTGACGATCCAGTGACCGGGCAGACGGGGCAGCAGCAAGTGGGTCAGGCCGCCGGTGCCGCAACCCACTTCCAGCGCTCTTGGATTGTGGGGCGGCGCGGATAAAATTTGCGCCGCCAGGGCTTGCGCCGCCAGGGTTTGCAACTGAGCGGCATCGTTGTAGGTGGCGCTGGCCCGGTTGAAGCTGCTGGCGATGCGATCCCGTCTGGTCATGGCGTCCAATCCCCATTAAGGGCCGCTTTGATCCGCTGCGCCACCCATGCCGCGTGGGTCAAAGGCAGAAGATGCCCGCCGCCCTCGATAACGGTCAAGGGGCGGGGGGCAAAACAGGCTGTGGCATGCTCAAGAGTGACAATGGGGTCGGTCGATCCGGCCACCGCCAGCACGGGGCAGTCGAGGCGGGCGAATTCGTCCCGTCCGTCCCCGTGCTCCAGTTGCTTCAATCCTTGCGTCAGCCTGTCTTTATCCAGGCCGTCGGTCATGGGATCGTCTAGCCCGCAGCGGATAAGGAAATCGCGCGCCACGGCGCTCGGGGCTTGCTCCAGCTTGGCCGTCATGCGTCCCACCAGTCGCGGCTCCACGCCGGGGAAATCGCCTTGACGGCTGAAACGGGTGAAGGAATTGAAGGCAATCAGGCCAGACCAGGGGCGAGGCAAAGTGTCCAAGGCCCACATCAGCCCCATGGAATGGGCGATGACCAAGGGGTGTTGAACCTGCGGTGTGGCGGGCGCGCCGCGAAACCCCAAATCGGCGCATTGCTTGGGCACGCCCGGCAACCGGTCGCTGATGTCCGTCCAGAAATCAGGCCCCAAAGCCCAGCCGTGAACAAAAACCAGCGGACTCATGGGGCCTCGCAGACAGAGATGACCGCCTTGGCGATGCTCAGGATGTCGTCGTCGCTGTGGGCGGCGGACAGGGACAGGCGCAAGCGGCTGGCGCCCGGCGGCACCGTGGGCGGACGGATGGCCATGGCCAAGATTCCCAATTCTTTCAAGCGGGCGGCGGCCAGCAGGGCGGCGGCCTCGCCGCCAATCATCACGGGCACGATCTGGGTGGTGGATGCTCCGGTGTTTAAACCCGCCTGAGTCAGCATGTCGCGCAAGCATTGGGCGCGGCGTTGCAAATCCAGGCGTTGCCGTTCCATCTGCGGAAACAAGTCCAGGGCCGCGTCCATGGACCCCAGCACGGCAGGCGGCAAGGCGGTGGCGTAGATCAGGCCGGACGCGCCATTGACCAGATAATCGGTCAAGGCCTTGGAGCCAACCACATAGGCCCCAAATCCGCCCAAGGCCTTGGAAAACGTGCCCATGACGATGGGAATGTTCAATCCCAGCGACAGGCCGCTGCCGGTAGGGCCCAAAACGCCGGTGGCGTGGGCTTCGTCCACATACAACAGGGCGTCGTGCCGGGCGCACAAATCCGCCAAGGCGATTAGATCAGCGCGGTCGCCATCCATGCTGAACACCGATTCCGTCACTACGAATTTGGGGCTGGCGGCATGGGTTTCCAGCAATTGGGCCAAGTGGTCCAGATCGTTGTGGCGAAAGCGGACCAGCGTGGCCTGGGACAGACGGCTGCCCGCATACAGGCTGGCATGGATCAGCTTGTCGGCCAGGATCACCGGCTTGACGCCCTCCCACAAAGCCGGGTCGGTCAAGGGCGGCAGCAGCGATGCGTTCAATTGCCAACCGCTGGCGAAGATCAAGGCGCTTTCCGCCCCCTTGGCGACGGCGATGCGGGCTTCCAACGCCTCCACCGCCCAACTGTGCCCGGTGACCAAACGCGACGCTCCCGACCCCGCGCCGAAGCGGTCGGTCCAGTCCTTGGCCGTGGCAATCATATGGGGGTGGTGGCACAGACCCAGATAATCGTTGGAGGAGCAATCGATCATCTCGCGCCCCTCACATCGAATCCGTCCGCCGCCAATGCGCTCGACGGGAGCCAGCGCGCGAAGCAGCCCAGCCTCGCGGCGGCGCTCCAGGGCTTGGGTCAGTCTCTGATCAAAACTAAGCATCCGCTTTCTTAGCGCGGATGGGGCGGGATGGGAATTGGATTTGGTTCGTTAAGCCGATTAGTGCTTCTTTTTGCTGGTGCTGCCCTCGAACGGTGTTTGGCTCATGGGCACGCCGGTATCCTCGACCTTCAGGGTGCTGGCGTACTGTTCGCGCCATTCCTTGTCGGTCTGTCCCGACTTTTTGCGAGCCTGAGCTTTCTTGACGCAGTCTTGGATCATTTTTTCGGTCGCGCTCAGTTTCTTGGGCGGCTGAGCAGGCTTTTTGGGTTTGGGCATGTCCCCTCCGGTGAGCCGGGCCAGAAGAAATTTCCTGGAGATCTCCACTATGTGGGCAAGACTGGAAGATGTCCAATGTTCCGATCCGTTTTTTGCGATCATCAGGGGTTTGCCCGAACAGACAATGTTTAGCGCTCCCTAGAGGTTTATAGTCTGTCGTGTGAAAATTCCGTGACGAAGCTCAAGCGTCATTGAACCGCTCGACAACCCCCTCTAGTTTCTGGTTCTATCCGATAACTGAGCGAGAGCGCTTTAGGGGGATTTCATGGAATTTTTTCGGCGGTTGACGTTTCTGGTGTGCGCTCCGGCTTTTGACAATGACGATTTGGAAGGCGTTCGGGTCCATCAGATCATCACTGAAGTCGAGAAATTGGGCTTTGAAGTGGTCCGAGCCCGCCGGATCGAGGACGCCGAAATCGCCGTGCAGACCGATGCCGCCATCGGCTGCGTGCTAGTGGATTGGGGCAAAGGCGGCTTGGGCCGTCAAGCCACCGAACTGATCAATCTGATGCGCCGTCGGGGCTTGGAAATGCCCATCGTCATTCTGGTGCGCGGCGAACGGTTCGAAGACATTCCCGTCGAAGTGCTCGATTACATCGACGGCTACGTTTTCCTGGCCGAGGAAACCCCGGAATTCATCGCTAAGAATCTGGTCAGCCGATTGAAGCAATTCGCCGAGACCCTGAAGACTCCGTTCTTTGGCGCACTGGTGGATTACGCCGAGGAAGGCAACCAGCTGTGGACCTGCCCCGGTCACAATGGCGGCATTTTTTATAATCGCTCTCCAATCGGTCGGATCTTCGTCGAACATCTGGGTGAGGCTGTGTTCCGCGACGATTTGGACAATTCGGTGCTGGAGCTGGGCGATCTGTTGGTCCATGAAGGCCCAGCCTTGCAGGCGCAAAAGGAAGCGGCCGTCATTTTCGGCGCCGAGAAAACCTATTTCGTGCTCAACGGCACATCGGCGTCCAACAAAATCGTGCTGTCTGCCCTGGTGGCCGAGGACGATCTGGTGCTGTTCGACCGCAACAACCACAAAGCCGCCCATCACGGCGCTTTGCTGTTGGGCGGCGGCGTTCCCATTTTCCTGGAAACCGACCGCAACGCCCAGGGCTTGATCGGCCCGATCTATGGCGACGCTTTCGACGAAAAGTCCATCCGCCAAAAAATCCGCGACAATCCCTTGGTCAAGGACCCGAAGGCGTGGAAAAAGACCCGCCCGTTCCGGGTGGCGGTGATCGAGCAATGTACCTATGACGGCACCATCTACAACGCCCAGAAGATTTTGGAAAAGATCGGCCATCTGTGCGATTACATTTTGTTCGACGAAGCTTGGGCCGGGTTCATGAAGTTCCACCCGCTGTTTGCCAATTCCTACGCCATGGGGCTCAAGGATTTGGGAGCGGACGCGCCGGGCATTTTGGCCACTCAATCCACCCACAAGCAGATGGCCGGGTTCAGCCAAGCCTCGCAAATTCATGTGCGCGATCGTCACATCAAGGGGCAAACCCGCCGCATCGAACATCGCCGCTTCAACGAAACCTTCATGCTGCACGCCTCGACCTCGCCGTTCTATCCGCTGTTCGCGTCCTTGGACGTGGGCGCGCAGATGATGCGCGGTCGCTCGGGCGAAGTGCTGTGGGACGACACCGTCCGCCTTGGCATCGAGCTGCGCAAGAAATTGAGGGCGATCAAGCGCGAGTTCGAGGAAAAGGAAAAAGACACCACCAAGCATTGGTTCTTCGAGCCGTTCGTGCCCGATCTGATCGAGGATTTCGCCGGCAAGAAAAAAGGGGTCGAGATGCCATGGGAAGACATTCCCACCGATCACATCGCGTCCGACACCCGCTATTGGGAACTGACTCCGGGCGCGGGCTGGCACGGCTTCAAGCATGTGACCGAGTCGGGCTACGCCATGACCGACCCCAATAAGTTGACTCTGATCACTCCCGGTTTTGACCGTAAGACGGGAAATTACAATAAATACGGCATTCCCGCGCCGGTGGTGGCGCAATATCTGCGCGAAAACCGCGTGGTGCCGGAAAAGAACGACTTGAACTCACTGTTGTTCCTGATCACGCCGGGTGTGGAATCCAGCAAGGCGGGCACGTTGCTCAGCACCTTGGTGGCGTTCAAGCGCCGCCATGACGAGAACGCGCTGTTGGATGACGCAATCCCTGAATTTGTGGCGCGCCGCAAGTCCCGGTACAAAGGCCTGCGCATCCGCGACTTGTGTGCCGACATGCATAGCTTTTTCAAGGAAGCCAATGTCAGCGCCTTGCAGCGGGCGCAATTCTCGCCCGAGCATCGTCCCGACATGGTCATGCGCCCTAACGAGGCAGTGCGCAAATTGACCCGCAACGAGGTGGACTATCTGCCCATCAGCGAGATCGACGGGCGCATCGCCACCACCTTATGGGTGGTCTATCCGCCCGGTATCGCCACCATCATCCCCGGCGAGCGCTTGTGCGAAAAAGCCAAGCCCATGCTGGATTATCTGAAAATGTTCGAGAAAAGCGCCAATCTGTTCCCCGGATTCGAGGCCGAGATTCAAGGCCTGTACCGTGAGTTCGAACCCGATGGGAGCATGCGCTTCTTTACGTATGTGGCCAGGGAATAGAATGCCGTCATCCATCATCATCCGCCCTTCCACCGAGGCCGACGTACCTGCCATGTTGGCCATCTACCGCCATCACATCTCGCTAGGGGTGGGCGATATCAGCGCGTTCGAAGACGAACCGTTCCTGGCCGAGGATTTAAAGCAGCGGCGCAAAAACATGAAAAAGCGCCGTCTGCCTCATCTGGTCGCCGATTCCGACGGCGCGGTCGCGGGCTATGCTTATGCCGTGCCGTTCCGCAAGCGACCGGCCTATCGCTATGCCTTGAAGCATTCCATCTACATTCATAGCGACTTCCAACATGCGGGTATCGGCCGCCAATTGCTGCCGGCCTTGATTGATGCCTGCGCGCAGGCGGGATATTTGCAGTTGATCGGGTATATTGACAGTTCCAACGAAGCGTCGCTGCGGTTGCATGAAGCTTGCGGGTTTCATCAGGTGGGATTGTTGAAATCGGTGGGCTATAAATTCGGCCATTGGACTGACAGCGTCATGGTTCAGTGCCCGCTTGGCGCGGGCGACACAGCCGCTCCTGGGCCATGGAAGAGTAATGGAGGTATGGGCAAACCTGAGGATTCCGTCCCCGACGCGCCCATTTGGAGCGATTCGCTGAGTTAGCTCTCTATCCGCCTTGCCCGCGAAAGCCTAAGATGTTCATCACGACTCTTGACAGGGGGGGCGGATGTGGGCTTGGCTGACGATACGCAAACAAGACAAATCAGGAGATAGACAGCCGTGACGGTGTTGACGCAGGCGGTAGAGGTTCGCCACGATTGGACCAAGGATCAAGCCAACGCTTTGTTCGAAGCGCCCTTCATGGACTTGCTTCATCACGCCCATACGGTACATCGCGCCTGTTTTCGCGCCGGGGAAATCCAAATCAGCCGCCTGTTGTCCATCAAGACCGGCGCCTGTCCCGAGGATTGCGGGTATTGCTCGCAATCGGCCCATCACGCCACGGGCTTGGAAAAAGAAACCCTGATGCAAGTGCAGGAGGTTATTGATGCCGCCGCCAAGGCTAAGGCCGAGGGCGCGACCCGGTTCTGCATGGGCGCGGCGTGGCGCGGTCCCAACGAGAAAGATTTATCGACCGCTCTAGCGATGATCGAAGGGGTCAAGGCCTTGGGGCTAGAGACCTGCGCCAGCTTCGGTTTGCTGAACAAAGATCAAGCGCAAGAGCTTAAAGACGCCGGTCTGGATTATTACAACCACAATCTGGACACCAGCCCCGACCATTACGCCCAGGTGATTTCCACCCGCACCTTCCAAGACCGTTTGGATACGCTGGAAAATGTGCGCGAGGCGGGAATGCATATTTGCTCGGGCGGCATTGTCGGCCTGGGCGAGGGCAATCAAGATCGCGCTTCCATGCTGGTCAGCTTGGCCAATCTGGCCCCCCATCCTGAAAGCGTGCCGATCAATTTGCTGATGCCCATCGCGGGAACGCCCTTGTCCGACGTGACGCCGCCAGATCCGTTCGATTTTATTCGCACCATCGCAGTGGCTCGGATCATGATGCCCCATTCCATGGTGCGCCTGTCGGCAGGGCGCGACGGCATGAACGACCAGATGCAGGCACTGTGCTTCTTCGCCGGGGCCAATTCGGTGTTCTGTGGCGAGAAGCTGCTGACGGCGGGTAATCCGTCGCCGCAAGCCGACCGTAGCCTGTTCGATCGGTTGGGGCTGCGGCCCATGCCGATGTCAACTCAATGATCGATTACGACCTGCCCCTGTGGCGTCCTCCATCCGAGGGCGACAACCTGATCATTCAGGCCAGCATTGGGTGCAGCTTCAATCATTGCACCTTCTGCTCCATGTATCGCAGCAAGGAATACCGGGCTCGACCGGTGGACGAAGTGTGCGCGGACATCGATGCCGCCGCCAAGGCATCGCCCAAAGCCACACGGGTGTTTCTGGCCGACGGCGACGCTTGGGGCTTGCCGACCGAAACCTTGCTGGAAATTTGCGCCCATTTGAAGCGGCGCTTTCCTGGCTTGCAACGGGTCTCCGCCTACGCCACGCCGTTCAACCTGATCCGCAAAAGCGTCGAGGAGCTAACCGCTTTGCGTCATGCAGGGATGACTCTGGCCTATGTGGGCATCGAAAGCGGTTCGGATCTGCTACTGAAAAAAATCACCAAGGGATCGGCGACGCAAATGGAGGCTGGTCTGGTGCGCGCCATCGAGGGCGGGATTAAGGTGTCGGCCACGGTGATTGCCGGATTGGGGGGCAAGACCCATTGGCGCGAGCATATGGAAGCCACAGCATCCCTGGTCAGCCGCGCGCCGCCCACCTATTTGTCCACCTTGCAATTGGTGCTGACCGACGAGACCCGGCCGCTCTATTACGAGCGGTTTAAAGAAGATTTTATCCCACAGGATGATCTAGGCGTGCTGGACGAATTGACGCTGCTGATTCAATCCATCGATCCGCCCAAGCCGATCATCTTCCGCTCCAATCATTCCAGCAATGCCTTGGCTCTGGCTGGTAATCTCCCCAAAGATAAAAACGCGTTGTTGGAGCAAATCGATCACGCGGCCAAAGGGGAAAATGCCTTGCGTCCTCGATGGATGAGGGGATTGTAAATAAAGTGGGTAGCTACTCTTTTATTTCCCTACCCGAAAAATCATGTATAACAGAAGTGTGATGGGGGAGGTTGGGGTGATCTCGGTATTGGTTGGAAACATTAAGGGGGGGTGTGGCAAGACCACTATAGCGACGCATCTTGCGGCGGCCGCTGCCCTACAGGGTTTAAGAACCGTCATCGCCGATTGCGACCGTCAGCGTTCCAGCTTGAATTGGTTGAAGCGCCGCGGTGTGACCGCCAATCAAATCTCTGGCTTGGATTGGTCCAGAAGCGTCGGAGAAACTCCTGATAAAGTTCAATGTCTGATCATCGACGCTCCCGCGGCCATGCGCCATAAAGCGGTCGAGGAGTTGATCGACATCGCCGATTTTGTCGTGGTGCCGGTGTTGCCGTCCGCCTTCGACGAGGATGCCTCGGCCCAATTCCTTAAGAAATTGGCCGAGGTAAAATCGGTGCGCAAACAAAAGCGGACCGTTGCTATTATCGGCAATCGAATCCGTTCGGGCACCAAATCGGCGACCGGGTTGGATCTTTTTTTCGCGGGGCTGGGGTTTCCCGTCGTTGCCAGACTGCGCGACAGTCAAGTCTATCCGGCCTTGGCCGGCATGGGGGCGACCGTCGTTGACGGTGGGGATCGTCGCGCTCGCGACCATTTGCAAGATTGGGCGCCGCTAATGCGTCTAATAGGGTTGCAACAATAATAACAAAAAGAAAAGTAAGAATGGTGTTTTGTTTCAACATGGGAGAAGAAAATGACAAGAGTCCCTGTCGATCATGAGAGAAACCAGCATATTATCAATAATCCGAAATATGCTGAGTTGACGAGCAAGCGTAACGCTTTTTCGATTACTCTATCTGTGATCACGCTAGTTATCTATTTTGGGTTTATCTTCGTGATCGCCTATCACAAGGAAATTCTCAGCGCGCAATTGTTCGAGGGTTCCGTGACCACGGTCGGATTGCCGGTGGGCGTCCTGATCATCCTTTCGGCCATTTTACTGACCGGCATTTATGTCCGTCGGGCCAATTCCGAATTCGATGACCTGAACCGCGAAATCATCAAGGAGGCCCACGAATGAGCCGCTTTCTCTGCATCCTGGCCGCTCTGTTGCTGGCCTCGTACGGGACCGCGTTCGCCGTGGACGCTCCCGTTCAAATTCAAGATCAAGGCACCAATAGCGAAGCTTTGATCATGTTCGTTTTGTTTGTCGGCATCACCTTGGGCATCACCAAGTGGGCAGCCGGTCGGACCAAGACCACCAAGGATTTCTATACCGCTGGCGGCGGCATCACCGCGTTCCAGAACAGCTTGGCCATTGCTGGCGACTACATGTCGGCAGCGTCCTTCCTGGGTATTTCATCCTTGGTCTATGTGTCGGGCTATGACGGCTTGATCTATTCGGTGGGCTTTCTGGTCGGTTGGCCGGTTATTTTGTTCCTGATCGCCGAACGCCTTCGGAATCTGGGTCGGTTCACCTTCGCCGAAGTGGCGGCCTATCGGTTGTCCCATGGTCCGGTGCGGACGTTCGCCGCCATCGGGTCGTTGACGGTGGTGATTTTCTATCTGATCGCTCAGATGGTTGGCGCCGGTCAATTGATCAAGCTGATGTTCGATATGGACTATGCCTATGCCGTGATCATGGTGGGCGTGTTGATGATCGTTTACGTTACCTTCGGCGGCATGGTTGCCACCACCTGGGTGCAGATCGTCAAAGCCTGCCTGTTGCTGACGGGTGCGACCATCATCGCCATCGGCGTGATGTCCGAGTACAATTTCTCGTTCGAAGCCTTGTTCGCCAAGGCGGTTGAAGTGCATCCCAAGCATCTGGCTATCATGGGGCCGGGCACCTTGGTGTCCAATCCCATCGAAGCCATATCGCTGGGTATCGGGTTGATTTTCGGCACCGCCGGTCTGCCCCACATCCTGATGCGCTTCTTCACCGTTCCCGACGCTAAGGCGGCGCGGAAATCGGTGTTCTACGCCACCGGCTTCATTGGCTATTTCTACATCCTGACCTTCATCATCGGGTTCGGCGCCATCACCTTGGTGTCCACCAATCCCGATTATGTGCTGAAGCTTGGCGACATCGCCTTGAAGGGCGGCAACAACATGGCCGCCATTCACTTGTCGCACGCTATCGGCGGCGACCTGTTCAAGGGCTTCATTTCGGCGGTTGCCTTCGCCACCATCTTGGCGGTGGTGTCCGGGTTGGCCTTGGCGGGGGCTTCGGCTATCGCCCACGACCTGTACGCCAACGTGTTCAAGAAGGATATGGCCAGCGAAGCCGACGAGATGCGCGTTTCCAAGTATGCAAGCTTGGGCTTGGGCATCACGGCGGTTGTCTTGGGCATCGCCTTCGAGAAACAAAACGTTGCCTATATGGTGGGCTTGGCTTTCGCCGTGGCTGCGTCGGGCAACTTCCCGGTTCTGCTGATGTCGTTGTTCTGGAAGGGACTCACCACCCGTGGCGCCGTCTGGGGCGGCTATGTGGGTCTGGGCGTGGCCGTGCTGTTGACCATTCTGGGTCCGACGGTGTGGAAAGACACCCTGCACATGGGCGATCCTTTGTTCCCGTTCAAGAATCCGGCTTTGTTCTCGATGCCGTTCGCGTTCATCTTCGGTTGGCTGATGTCGGTAACCGACAAAAGCGAATGCGCGGAGTTGGATAAGGCAGGCTTCGAATCGCAAAAAGTGCGGTCTGAAACCGGTTTGGGAGCGGAAGCCGCTGCCGTCCACTAATCGGATCGTTTAACCTTTTCAACCGCCGGGAGCAGTCCCGGCGGTTTTTTCATGGGCCTTTTTGTTGCATTGCCGAAGGAATTAATTTATCATTAACACCTTCGCGTAATCCGAGGGTGTGTGACGTGAGCATTTCCGCAGTTCCATCCAGCTTGACGGCGTTATCCCTGTCCCTGTCCCAATTGCAGGACAGCGTGGCGGTGATCGCGTCCGCTTCGCAGGCGGACAGCGCGGTGGGCTCACAGGGGGCCATTGCGGCCAGCCTTGCCCCTCAACCGACAATCACCGCGCCTTCCTCCATCCAGGTATGTGGCATACTTATTGCCGGCCATCTCGAATCATCAATCCCCGGTGATTCATAACCTTTTCCGGAACTCTCGCCCGGAAAATACCTAAAAGAC
>CAIYCT010000486.1 GCA_903924765.1 uncultured Rhodospirillaceae bacterium
AGACTGATAGCGGGCTGTCCGTTGAAACCAAGTGCGCTTTTGCCAGGAACGGCAACTTTTGGATACACAGCCACGCAGAAATTAGCTACGATGCCATCAAATTCGGACAGATAGGCCGTTCATATGGGAAATGTCGAATCATATATCTCGCCTCAGTCAGGTTTGGCCCGCATTTACATCCTGCCCACGCACTCCAAGGGTCTGTATTCTGATCTCAACGGGCAAGCCGCCATCTCCCTTTACCCCGACGGCAGCAATCGAGGCACGGGATTGGGCAGCACCACCGCAAGCGGATTTATCGCCTTCGATATCGGACCGGGAAATTACGATCTTGTCGCCAGCTCCGAAGGCGGTTTATCCAAGGCTCAGAAGTCTTTGACCTTTGCCCCCGACACTGTCTATTTTTTGCGCCCGGCCTTTTACCGCTCCGCCAACGAACTGCCCAAGGACCCCTCCCAGGCTGTCCCTGGATTCAGCTTTGACGTTGTTCCGCCGGACGCCGCCAAGTCCGAAATTCAGCGGTTGAACGTGCTGGCGCTGCGCCCGGAAACGGAAGCCTTCCTGAGTCGCACCTATGCCGGAAGCACCCCAGCGCAACGCTTCCAAACCCAGCCCCTTCCCCAAGCGGCTCCCCCCCCGTTTTCGGCGTTGGAAACCAAGCTGCGGGAACTAAAACAATTGCGGGAAGAAAATCTGATCACTCAAGATGATTACGATGAAAGACGGCGCGCCCTATTGCAGACCTATTCCCATTAAACAGGGCAGAATCCACCCTTTACGAGGTCTCAAGACCATTTTTCAAAAATCCTTCATTATTTATCCCAGCCTCCCTCCACTAACTTGTCCCAGCCTTATGCATTTTCGCAGGTCTCGCGGAGGAACCGATGAACGCCAAGCCTTTCAACATTCTGTTTCTTTGCACCGCCAACAGCGCCCGCAGCATCATGGCGGAAGCCTTGATGAATCACATGAGCCATGGGCGCTTTACCGCTTACAGCGCTGGCAGTAGCCCGAAGGGGTCCGTCATTCCGGAAGTGCTGGCTTTGCTGGCCAACCTGCCCTATCCGGTCGAGGTTCTGCGCTCCAAGTCGTGGGACGAGTTCGCTCGCCCTGAGGCGCCAGTGATGGATTTCGTCTTTACGGTGTGCGACGAAACCGCCGAATTGGCCTGCCCCACTTGGCCCGGCAATCCCATGGTTGGCCATTGGGGCGTCGCCGACCCGGCGACGTTCGAGGGAACGCCCGCTCAAAAGGCTGCCAATTACGCCAGCATCCTGCGCCAGATCCGCACTCGGATCGAATTATTCCTGATAAGACAACAAAAAGAAAGCAGCGACGCCCAAAACGTCGATCACGGCAATGCAGCCAACCACGAGAACGCCGTTAAATGGTAGCCCGCGATTACGCTGTAATCAGAAATCCTCTGCCGAAGAAGACAACGCCGTGTCTCCGTGATTTTGGCTCTGCATCTTGTTGATTTCACCATAAAAAATCGTAGAATTGAGGGCCAAATGACCGTAATTTATAACGCATTTTTCCCATAAAAAGTCCAGGAATATTTGCGAGTTTAACCACCAATAAGAGGCGACAAAGTATCCATCCACTTGATTAGATTCATCTCTGTTGGGATGGGTTGAAATGGACTCAGCCCACTTTTTTCACGGTCACTAACAACATCAAGTACGGTACTCAGGCCAATGTCCCGCACCTCCTCGCCAAATGCATAGACCAAGGCAACGTCGCACAATAGATTGATCAAACGAGGAATCCCTCCCGTGAAGAAGTGAATTGCAGCACACCCCACGTCGCTAAACACGGCACCACGTCCTCCCGCCACGTCCATCCGATGCCGAATGTAATCCCTGGTTTCTTGGGGGCCCAATGGCTCAATATTGCAATGGACAGCGATTCTTTGCGCGAATTGACGCAAATCAGTTCTTTGCAATGTCTGCAATAACTCGGGTTGTCCCACCAAAACGATCTGAAGCAGCTGATCCTTTTCATTGTTCACGTTGGACAGCATCCGAAGCTCCTCAAGCATGTCTGCCTTGAAGTTTTGCGCTTCATCGACGATCAATACCGCACGCTTGCCTTGCGCATACTGAGACAGAAGAAATTCAATGAAGCTGTTGTATAATTTAATCGACATTTCCCATATGAACGGCCTATC
>CAIYCT010000487.1 GCA_903924765.1 uncultured Rhodospirillaceae bacterium
CAGTCCGCTATAACTGCACCCGATCAACAGATCGGATGGCCGACGACTGGTCTCATGCCCAACATGAGCCTTACGCTGCCTCCAACGATTTCTGAGATGTTACGGAGCTATCTACACGAAGCGAGTTCCACCCTATTCGGTACTGGGCACGGCAGTAGAGCCGCATACCCTGGATGGCCCTCACAACCTCCTTGAAATGGCGCGCTTACCTACCGGCTTCATGCTCATCCGCATGACGGTCTTCGATCATTTAGCCAAACCATACTTTCGCTTTGGAGTAAATGAGTCAAGTGGTGAAATCGTCGGGGAGGATTACGTATTTTGCGACCGCGTTCGCCAAGCCGGCTTCCGAATTTGGTGCGACTGCGAACTTTCGCGAGAGATGGGCCATATCGGCCAGCAAATACACCGCCTGCCTGATGGATAAGTCACTGGCTAATTCGCACGTTGAAATTCGGCAATATATTCATGATGTGCCCACCGCAGCCCGAGTCGCGATCCGCTTCCAGCGTCAAGGAGGGTCATCCAGGGTGATCGACATCAAGGGCAACCGAACAGCGTAAATCACTCTGGGGCAAATGGACGGGCACGGCAGGGCCACCATCCGCCAAGGCCAGTCGAGAACCTTCGCTACGGCAGTCCCCTCGTGATAGGCTGAAGAGCTTGAAGGGCAACCGTTGAAGGTCAATTACGCGATGGTTACGGGCTGGTGGCGCAGGAACTTCCAGCAGGGTATTGCCGCAGCCAAGGATGGTCATCCTGCGGATAGCAACCCCTATCCATTAGATTCGGATGCTGCCGTAGCATGGCTCGGCGGTTGGCGTTTCCATAGCGGTCATTGCCTGGATGGCAGCGACACACCTCAATCTGTCGCAACAGATAAGCGGTTGCCGCCATGACTGGCGAAGCCCATGACTTGGAAACCATCCAAGAACGAGTTGAGACCCTGATCGCTACCGTGATTGACGCATCAACCTCGCGCAGACTCGACATCAATCTTCTGAAGACGCTATCCGAAGCGGTGCACCAAGCCTCGTCCAACGGGGCGAATTCCAACTGGCTGAGGACAATTCAGCAGAGGCTTGCACCGATACTGGATCAAGGACGCTATTTGCGCGAAGCCGACAACCTGCGGCTTGATCCGGTAGGTCGCCGCCGGGCGGTTCGGATTTCTGAACCGGTGCTCATTGTAACCTTCGAGGATGGCCACCAATGCCAGACCAAGGATTGGTCGCCCTATGGAGTTCTGATCAACGGGTGGCACGATGCTCCTGAGGCAGGAACACCCGTTGTGCTCACGATAACATCGCCCAATGTCGAGGGCGGCGGCCCTGTCGTTGGTCAGGTGGTCTGGCACTCTCCAGGCACCAATGAGACGGCTATCGAGTTCGACCGGCCTTCGCTAACTGTACAGACGCTCAAGGTTCGATTGCTGAGGAACGGACTGTTGGCGCCATCAGTTCACCGACTATGATCCGCAATTATACCGGAAGAGCCTGATGGCCGGGTTCCGCAAGGCTCAGAGAGGCAGTGATGGCAAAGTCTGGTCGAATTGAGTAAACCTTCTCGACTTTTTACCGAAAATGCGATAGATTTTTTCATTCGGACCAGAAGGTGCGTGCGAGGGGAGAAAACCGATGATCGGCATATCGACACAAATTGGCGCATCTGCGGCGCCCATGACAACGGTCCCGCGCCTCCCCAATTCCTACAAGGCGGCAGCTGATCCACCCGCTTCTATGACGGTGGCGCAGCCAGGCAAGCGAGGCGCCAGACAGTCGGATGCAGAAAGCCGGG
>CAIYCT010000488.1 GCA_903924765.1 uncultured Rhodospirillaceae bacterium
CTACCGCACATTTTCAACATTCAACGGGACATCCCCGACGAACAATCGGCAGATATATTCGAGGCCGGTGGTCAACAAGCCCCAAATGAGGTAGCGCATGCTGCGTTCGCCGGTTTCCATATAACAGGAGAACGCAATTGCCGCGATGCAGAAAGAGGCGATGCCGAAAATGATCGACAGCGCCTGGGAAGCTCCCTGGTTTTGCACAATCATTTGATTTCCGCCGATGAACACCATGTAGGCGGCCACAGCCGAGGGAAGCAAGACCAGCAAACCAACCAGAACCGGTTGATAGGCCAAGCCGGTTTGGAGGATGACGTCGCGCCTACTCATGGCTTAGTCGGCCTTGATGAGCGTCCCGACGCCGTGGGGGGTGAACAATTCCAGCAACAAAGCGTGCGGCACTCGCCCATCAAGAATCACTGCCGCCTCGACACCGTTTTCAACTGCGTCCAGGCAGGTTTCCACCTTGGGTATCATGCCGCCAGAGATGGTGCCATCGGCGATCAAGGCGCGCGCCTGGGTGATGGTCATTTCGGGGATCAGGTTCTTGGACGCGTCCAGCACACCCGCGACGTCGGTCAGCATCAGCAAGCGCGAGGCCCCCATGGCGGCCGCGATGGCCCCGGCAGACGTGTCGGCATTGATGTTGTAGGTTTCGCCCGCAGGGCCGACGCCCACCGGCGCCACCACCGGGATCATCTCGGTTTCCTGGAACAGCTCAAGAATGTCGGGAGTGATTTCCGCCGGTTCGCCAACAAAGCCCAGATCCAGCAAGGTTTCCACATTGCTGCCGTTGGTCTTCTTGGTGCGCCGCAATTTGCGGGCGCGGATCAAATTGCCGTCCTTGCCCGACAGGCCGACGGCGAAACCGCCCGCCTCGTTGATGGCCGAAACGATGCGTTTGTTAATAGAGCCGCACAGCACCATCTCGACCACTTCCACTGTCGCTTGGTCGGTGTAGCGCAAGCCGTCGACGCGGTCGGTGACGATACCCAAGCGTTCCAGCATCTTGTCGATTTGCGGACCGCCGCCATGGACCACCACCGGGTTGATGCCTACTTGCCGCAGCAAGGTGATGTCGCGGGCGAACAGATGGGACAGATCGGCCTTGTCCATGGCGTTGCCGCCATACTTGACGACGATGGTTTCGTCGGAAAAGCGCCGCATGAACGGCAGGGCTTCGGACAGAATCTTCGCCCGTTCCAACCACATATCCCGATCTTTAGACAATTCGTCAGTCATCATCAGCCTCGTTAAAATGGTGGGGTACCTTACTCCGCCAATTGGGCCACATAAAGCCGCAACTGATCCAAGCCGTCGCCTTTTTCAGAACTGGTGGCGACCAGTTCGGGATAGGCCGCCACGCGTTTGGCGATTTGCTCCTTGGTGCTGGCGATTACCTGCTCCAATTCCGATGCCTTGATCTTGTCGGTTTTGGTGAGAACCACCTGATAGACTACGGCGGAACTGTCCAGCAGATCCATCATGACCTTGTCGTTGTCCTTGAGTCCGTGGCGGGAATCGATCAGCAGCAGCACGCGGCGCAGCACCGGACGGCCCCTCAGGTATCCCTTGATCAGTCGGGTCCAGCGTTCGACCTTGTCCTTGGGCGCTTGGGCATAGCCGTAGCCCGGCAGATCCACCAGGGTCATCCGACCGTCCAGATCGAAGAAATTGATCTCCTGGGTGCGGCCCGGCGTGTTGGAGGCCCGAGCGATCCCCGATCGACCCAGCAGAGCATTGATCAGCGACGACTTGCCCACGTTGGAGCGGCCGACAAACGCTACTTCGGGCAGGGCGTAGGGCGGCAGGGTCTGAAGGCTGACCGCCCCCATCAGGAAGGTTACCGGGCGGGTAAACAGCAGACGCGCCGCTTCCTTGGCCGCTTCCAGGGCGGCGGCGTCCTGATCCAAGTGGTTGGGTCCAGCGGTCAGGACCGGGCTCCTGCACGCTTGGTGATGACCCATTGTTGCAGGATCGACAAGCTGTTGGACCACGCCCAATAAATCACCAGACCGGCGGCGAACTGACCCAGCATGAAGGTAAAGACGAAGGGCAGAATCTGAAACATCTTGGCCTGCATGGGGTCGGTGGGCTGCGGGTTCAATCGTTGTTGCAGCCACATGGTGAAGCCCATGATGATCGGCCACACGCCCAGATGCGCCACGGCCTCGGGCGGGGTCCACGGAATCAGCCCGAACAGGTTGAAGATGGTGGTGGGATCGGGCGCCGATAGATCCTTGATCCAGCCGATAAACGGCGCGTGCCGCATCTCGATGGTGACGTACAGCACCTTATACAGGGCGAAGAACACCGGAATTTGAATCACCATGGGCAGGCAGCCCGAGGCGGGGTTGACCTTCTCGCGTTTGTACAGATCCATCATTTCCTGTTGCAAACGCATTTTGTCGTCGGCATAGCGTTCTTGCAATTTCTTCAACTCAGGCTGAAGCCTCTTCATCTTGCCCATGGCGGTGAAGGATTTGTTGGCCAACGGGAACATGGCCAGCTTGATCAGCACGGTCATGGCCAGAATGGACAGGCCCATATTGCCAATCAAATCCTTCAACATGCGCAACAGATAGAAGAACGGCTTGGTCAGGAACCAGAACCAGCCGAAGTCGATGGCCAGATCGAACTTGTCGATGCCGTATTTTTGCGCGTCGGCATCCAGCAAATTGACTGACTTGGCCCCGGCGAACAAGCGAAACGAATTTTCCGCCGAAGCCCCCGCGTCCACCGCGACCGGGTCGGCGGCGGTGACGTCCACTTGGTAATGGTCTTGATTGTCGGTTCCGGCATAATAACGGAACTTGGCCGAGTTGGCTGTGGCCTGATTGGGAACCAAGGCAGTCAGCCAATACTTGTCGGTGATGCCGATCCAGCCGCCGGTGCCTTTGTAATCGACGGTCTTGTCCTTGCGCAGATCGTCGTATTTCACTTCCTTGAGCGAACCGTCCAAAACGCCCAGCGGGCCTTCGTGCAGGATATAGGTCCCTGCGGTCTTGGGCGTGCCGGTGCGGGAAATATAGGCGAAGGGGAACAGGGTCTTGGCGGTCGAGCCGTGATTCTCCACCCGATCGGTGATAGTGAACATATAGCTGTCATCCACCTGGAAGGTGCGGACGAAGCGCAAACCGTCGCCATTGTCCCAGGTCAGGCTGACCGGATGGTCCGGGGTCAGCGGCGCGGAGTCGTTGGTGGCTTGCCAAAGGGTCTCGGCGTTAGGCAACTTGACCGAGGCATCGGCGGCGACCCAACCGGACTCGGCGTAATAGGGGGTCGCCGTGCCTTGCGGCGATAGCAGCGAGATATCCGGGCTTTGGGGGTCGGGGGTCTCGTGATAGCCCTCCAGCACCAAATCGTCAATCTTGCCGCCGGTCAGGGAAATGGAGCCGTGAGCCGAGAGGGTGACCACTTGGATGCGGCGGTTTTCGCCCACCACATGCGCGCGATCTTGCGGTAACGGCAGGGCCGGGGCGGCAACGCTCTTTTGGTCCGGATTGGCGCCGGGGGTGGGCGTCGGCGCGCCGTCCAGTTGGGTCTGAGGGGCGACCAGCGGGTGGAAGAAGTGGGGCCAGACCCACTGGAATCCAAACAAGATCAGGACCGACAGGACAATGGCAAGGGCAAGATTGCGTTGATCGTTCATGGTTTCCAGCTTGAAGGGCGGTTAAACGGGCGGCACGGGATCGTATCCGCCCTGGTTCCAGGGATGGCATCGCGCCAGCCGTTTGAGCATCAACCATCCCCCCTTGACCGCGCCGTGGGCATCGATGGCCTCGATGGCATAGGCGGAGCAGGAGGGATGAAAGCGGCACGCGGGCGGCAGGATAGGGGACACCAGTCCTTGATAGCCGCGCACCAAGGCGCGCAGTATGTGACTGGCGGGACTCATAGGGACTTCTCCGAAGATTTCGCCACACGTTTTAACGCGGTTCTCAAATCCTGCAAGAGAAGAGAATAGGGTCGCGACAAAGTTTCACGCCGTCCGATCACCACATAATCGTTTTCGGCACAGGCTTCGGCTGGAAAAATTTCGGCCACTGCCGCCCGCAACCGGCGACGGGCGCGATTGCGCTCAACCGCGTTGCCGACTTTTTTCGAGGTGGTGAAGCCCACATAAACCGTTGGCACGCCCTGGGGCAGAGGGTCTTGATCTAAAGCCTTGGCGGGGGCGGCTTGCAGGATCAAACCCGGCGTCGCCCACTTCTTTCGCGTCGCCGCCACGCGCAGGAAGTCGGCCCGCTTCAACAAACGCGCCAGACGGTTCCCGCTCATGTCGGAAAACAAGAAGGATTAAGCCGACAGGCGTTTGCGGCCTTGACGACGACGGCTGGCGATAATCTTGCGGCCCCCAACGGTCGCCATGCGGGCGCGGAAACCGTGGCGGCGCGCACGAACGATCTTGCTGGGCTGATATGTACGTTTCACGGGACGAGCTCCCCAATCCAAATAGAGTCTTACAAACGAAGGCAGGGCTTATACGCCACCCATGGGCCAGAGTCAATGGGGGCTTCGAACGGAGGAAAGGGCGCCTGTCATATCAGCTGTGTATCCCGGGTGCTTCTTGGCCGGTGCGTGCCACGTATTCAGTGTAGCCGCCGTCATACTTGTGGACGCCATCGGGCGTCAACTCCAACACCCGGTTGGAAAGCGTTGCCAGGAAATGTCGGTCGTGCGAGACGAACAGCATGGTGCCCTCGTAGGCGGCTAGCGCCGTGATCAGCATTTCCTTGGTATCGAGATCAAGGTGGTTGGTGGGCTCGTCAAGCACCAGGAAATTGGGCGGATTGAACAGCATGGTCGCCATTACCAGTCGGGCCTTTTCTCCACCGGACAGAACCCGGCATTTCTTTTCCACATCGTCGCCAGAGAAGCCGAAACAGCCTGCAAGCGACCGGAGCGAGCCTATGCTCGCTTGCGGGAAAGAGCTTTCAAGGGATTCGAACACGGTTGCATCGCCATCAAGCAGTTCCATTGCGTGCTGGGAGAAATATCCCATGCTGACGCTGCCGCCGACAGCGACGGTCCCTTGGTCCGGTTCGGTCGAGCGGGCCACCAACTTCAAGAGTGTCGATTTGCCCGCGCCGTTGACACCCATGACGCACCAACGCTCTTTACGTCGAATAATAAGGTCAAGGCCTTGATAGATGGTTTTGCTGCCGTAGCCCTTATGCACGTTTTTAAAGACCACGACATCATCGCCCGAACGAGGTGCTGGCGGGAATTCGAACGACACCGTCTGGCGGCGCTTCGGCGGTTCGAAGCGCTCGATCTTATCCAACTTTTTCACCCGGCTTTGAACTTGGGCGGCGTGGGATGCCCGGGCCTTGAAGCGTTCGATGAACTTAAGCTCTTTCGCCAACATGGCTTGCTGTCGTTCGAATTGCGCTTGCTGCTGCTTCTCGTTCAACGCCCGCTGCCGCTCGTAGAATTCGTAATCGCCGGAGTACGTGGTCAGCGTTCCGCCGTCGATTTCGACGATCTTGGTGACAA
The DNA here is from genome assembly GCA_903924765.1 of uncultured Rhodospirillaceae bacterium. GTDB lineage: Bacteria > Pseudomonadota > Alphaproteobacteria > Rhodospirillales > Magnetospirillaceae > CAIYCT01. The sequence continues at coordinate 5,503 of CAIYCT010000488.1, forward strand.
TTCGGTTCAGAAATTCGCGGTCATGCGAGGTCATCAAGAGAGCGCCTTGATAGCCCTTCAGGAATTCCTCCAGCCAGATCAGGCTTTCAATATCCAGATGGTTGCTCGGCTCGTCGAGGAGCATGGCATCGGGCTGCATGAGCAGGATGCGGCCAAGCGCCACGCGCATCTTCCAACCGCCCGACAGCGCCCCCACGTCCATCTCCATCATCTCCTGGCTGAAGCTTAGTCCGGCCAGCACTTCTCGCGCGCGACCTTCCAACTCGTAGCCGCCCAACTCATCGAAGCGCGCCTGCACTTCGCCATAGCGCTCGATGATCTCATCCATATCGGCGCGGTCGGGATCGCACATGGCGGCTTCAAGGTCCGCCAATTCCGCCGCCACGGTGCTGACCGGTCCAGCCCCATTCATCACTTCCGCGACAGCGCTCAGACCGGACATTTCGCCGACATCTTGATTGAAATAACCGATCGAAACCTGCTTCTCGATCGCCACCTGGCCCTCGTCCGGCGCCTCTTCGCCGGTGATCATCCGGAAGAGCGTTGTCTTGCCAGCGCCATTGGGACCAACGAGACCGACTTTTTCGCCCCTGTTAAGCGCCGCGGAAGCCTCGAAAAAGAGAATTCGATGGCTGTTCTGCTTACTGATGTTTTCCAAACGTATCATGTGCGGCTGGGTTCCTTTGCCGTTCTGGGGCGCTATCGCAGTGCTCACACGCGGTTATTATGCAGGTTCAGATCCTGCCTTTCGCAGCCAGTTTTTAATGTGAGGATGAAACATGGTGATGACTGTTCATTCACAGCCCTTATGCATGAACGCATTGCTGTCAATCAAGGCCCAATCAACCGAGCATTTCCTCGAATTGTTCAAGCGGCACCGGTTTGCTGAATAGATAACCCTGATAGGTAGAGCATCCATTGTCGCCAAGGAATTGCCGCTGCTCGTCGGTTTCCACTCCCTCGGCAATAACGAACATTCCAAGGCCTTTGGTCATTGAGATAATAGTCTGGACGATCACTGCGTCATTGGCGTTGTCGGGTAAATTGCGGACAAACGACTGATCAATCTTAATTTGATCCAAGGGGAGTTTGGTCAGATAGGACAAAGAGGAATAGCCCGTTCCAAAATCATCCATCGAAAAGCCGATGCCGATTCTCTTAAGAGCACGCATCTTTTTTATAGCGTCTTCAATGTCTTCAAGGACAAGACTTTCGGTCAACTCCAGTTTCAACCTTGTCGCCATCGCCCCCGAGTCTGTGAGCGCGGCTTGGACCTTCTCGACAAAATCCGGCTGTCGAAATTGCCGTGCGCTGACGTTGACGGCAAGGACCATGTGACTGCGCAGGGGGGATTCCGACCATTGACGGATCGTCTCACAGGCCGCTTCGATCACCCATTGCCCAATCGGCAAAATGAGACCGGTTTCCTCGGCCAGTGGTATAAATCGGTCAGGCGGGATCAAGCCTTCCTCAGGGTGCAGCCAACGAAGCAACGCTTCGGCCCCGATAACGGCGTTGTCGCCATTAACCTGAGGTTGATAGAAAAGCGCGAACTGTTGCTCGTTTACTCCTGTCCTTAACATCGATTCAAGAGCGGTACGCTCTGCGATGGCAACCTGCATTTGCAAATCAAAAAAGCGAAGGGTGTTCCGCCCCGCTTCTTTGGCTTGATACATGGCGATATCGGCCTGCTTCAGCAGGTCGTCGGAGGAAAGCGCGTCATCGAAAAAGAGCGTGATACCGATGCTTGGCGTACTGTGATGCGACTTGCCATTCATCTCAAACGGCAGCTTAAATGAGGATAGAATGTTATTGCCGATAGTTTCGGCCTGTGCGGCGGCCTCGTGACTGTTTCCGGTTAGACCTTCCAGTATGACGACGAACTCATCGCCCCCAAAACGCGAGACGGTATGGACGTCGAGTTCATCCGAAACTGACACGATGCTTGTCGTGGTCGAATCGCCGATCGATGCCATGGCGCATTTTCAGATGCAGCCCCCTGAAAGGCGATCATCCATCCGTTACGCTGCGATCCGGCAGGGGTTCAATCCAGAAGATCTTCGAGCCATCATTAAGGCGCTGCCAGTTGGCGCTACCGTCGTCGCTGGCTGTGATGCCGATACCGCCGGAGAAAAATACAATGCCGTGATCTTGGAGGTTGCTCAGGCCGAGGGCCGTTCGGTGACCGTTAGTAGGCCGAAGACAAATGATTGGAATGCCGATCTACTGGCTCTGGCCGAGGATCATAAAGATCATCCGAAATCACATTTCAGAAGAAAGTGATCCTACCTCATGTGTGCCCGTTTAATCCTATTCACCAAAGCATTAACGAGTTCAGGGTCTGGATTGTGGTAAATGTTGATTTCAACCCACCTATTAAGATTATAAAAAATTTGGTCGGGAATCAGAGTTATTGCTCTGAAAACCAGGAAAATGACCGCAGCCGTTTTAATGATTTTCTTCCAAGGAAGAATGATTGGGGTCGGCTTGTAATTTGTAGAATTGTTCCTGCAGGAAGCCACGCCGTCATTGTAACCGCGCCGCCTTCCTATGATGAACCCGGTGATGAAATCGTCAGACATGGCGGCCTCCATCGGTGCTTGTGATGCCGAGAATATCACCAATAGAAGAGCATTTGTTCTATTTTCTCTCCCTATCGCCCACCCTAAGGGGTTCGAAGGGGATGCCGTGGCATCCCCTCGCAAGTCTCCGCGTTAGACGCTTCGCGTATATACGTGGAGGAGCCTTGCTCTTACCGAGGTTAGGTGATCGAGATCGAGGTGATTTCAAGAATTTCCAGGGCCGCACATGTTTGCGCTAGGATATGCCAGAAATCACATTATCGCACGATAATGCACGATACAGTAAGGCAATTTTCGTGTATATCA
>CAIYCT010000489.1 GCA_903924765.1 uncultured Rhodospirillaceae bacterium
CCGGCGGCGATGCCCGACGCCAAGGTACAGCCGGTGCCGTGCGCCGCCGGGCCGGGCAGGCGGCGGGCGGTCATGGTGGTGATGCCTTGGCCGGTGGCCAGAATGTCGGTGATCATCTCGCCCTCCCTATGCCCCCCTTTTAGCAACACGGTGCGACATCCCAAATCCAGCAGGTCCTTGGCGGCTTGGACTTGATCTTCCTCGGTCTTGATGATGCGGCCCAACAGCGCTTCCGCTTCGGGGATATTGGGGGTGATCAAGGTGGCCAGGGGAAACAGTTTTTCCTTCAGCACCGATACGGCGGCGGGGTCCAGCAAGGCGGTCCCGTTCTTGGAGATCATCACCGGGTCAACCACCAGCCGAATCAGCGGGTCTTGTTGACTAAGAATATCCGCTGCCACGGTGATGATGGCAGCATCCACCAGCATGCCGGTTTTGATGCAATCGGCCCCGATATCTTCCAGCACCAGTCGGATTTGCTGGGCGACAAAATCAGGAGGAACGGGATGAATGCCGAACACGCCATGGGTGTTTTGCGCGGTCAAAGCGGTGATGGCGGTGGCGCCATAGGCACCCAGCAAGGTGACGGTCTTCAAATCCGCTTGGATGCCCGCGCCGCCGCTGCTGTCCGATCCGGCAATGATCAGGACCCGTCCTGTCGTCATCGGGCTGCTGTTTCGATGGCGTCGGCGATGCTGTCCACCACCGTGGCGACCAAGCTTTGGTTTTCACCCTCGGCCATGACCCGGATCAGCGGTTCGGTGCCGGATTTGCGGATTAATACCCGTCCGCTGCCCACCAGCGTCTTTTCGCCTGCCGCAATGGCTGATTTGACTTGGGCATTGTCCAGCACGGCGCCGTTCAATGCGGCGGGAACCCGCACATTCTTCAAGATTTGCGGGAATGCCGCGAACAAATTCAGCACCTCGCTGGCCGGGCGGTCAGCCTGGACCAAAGCCGCCAGCACCTGCAGCCCCGCCACCAGACCGTCGCCGGTGGTGGAGTGGTCAGACAGAATGATGTGCCCCGATTGCTCGCCGCCCACATTGAAGCCGTCCTGGCGCATCCTTTCCAGCACATAGCGATCGCCCACGGCGGTGCGCTCCAGGCTAAGGCCCTTGCCGCCCAGATACTTTTCCAGTCCCATATTGGACATCACCGTGGCAACCACGCCGCCGCCTTTCAGCAAACCGGCCTTGGCCGCCTCGCCGCCGATCAGCGCCATGAGTTGGTCGCCATCCACCATCTTGCCGGTTTCATCGCATAAAACGATCCGGTCGGCGTCGCCGTCCAAGGCGATGCCCAGATCCGCGCCGTAAGCATTGACCTGTTCTTGCAGCGCCTGAGGGTGCTGCGATCCGCAATTTTTGTTGATGTTCTTGCCATCGGGGGTGACGCCCACCGGAATCACCTCGGCCCCCAATTCCCACAGCACTGAGGGCGCGACCTTATAGGCGGCGCCGTTGGCGCAATCCACCACGATCTTCAACCCGTCCAGACGCAGGCCCTTGGGGAAGGTGTTCTTGACATATTCGATATAGCGGCCGCTGGCGTCGTCCAGGCGGCGGGCGCGGCCCAATTGATCCGAGGTCACGCGGTCCTCGTCCAAATTCTGATCCATGCTGTCTTCGATGCGGGCCTCGTCCTCGTCGGACAATTTATAGCCATCAGGACCGAACAGCTTGATGCCGTTATCTTCATACGGATTGTGCGACGCCGAGATCACCACGCCCAAATCGGCGCGCAACGAACGGGTCAGCATGGCGACGGCGGGGGTGGGCAGGGGGCCAAGCAGCACCACATCCATGCCGCCCGAGATGAAACCGGCTGTTAACGCCGGTTCCAGCAAATAGCCCGAAAGGCGCGTGTCCTTGCCGATCACCACCACATGACGATGGTTGCCGCGGGTGAAATACCGTCCCGCCGCCATGCCCAGTTTCAGCGCCAAATCCGCCGTCATCGGCCAGGTGTTGGCTTTTCCCCGGATGCCGTCGGTGCCGAACAGCTTGCGTGTCATTGTCCGTTTGTCCCTAATTTGTCATGATCTCTCTGATTAGCGCTTACGCCTGCGGAAGGGAAGCGTCTTGTGAGCTGCTTGTAAGCGGCCTATAGTCCGCCGATTGCAAACATTTTTTGAAGGCAAGACATGAAGGGCGAAGTTAAGAAGGTCGTATTGGCCTATTCCGGCGGTCTCGACACCTCGATTATTCTGCGGTGGCTGCAAGACCAATATCAATGCGAAGTGGTGACCTTCACCGCCGATTTGGGTCAAGGCGAGGAACTGGAACCCGCCCGCGCCAAGGCCCTGAAAATGGGCATCAAGCCGGAAAACATCTTCATCGACGATCTGCGCGAGGAATTTGTCCGCGACTTCGTCTTCCCCATGTTCCGCGCCAACGCGCTGTATGAGGGCGTGTATCTGCTGGGCACCTCCATCGCTCGCCCGCTGATCGCCCAACGCCAGATCGAGATCGTCAATCAAGTGGGGGCCGACGCGGTGTCTCACGGCGCCACCGGCAAAGGCAACGACCAAGTGCGGTTCGAGATGGGCTATTACGCCCTCAAGCCCGACATCAAGGTCATCGCACCGTGGCGGTTGTGGGATTTGACCAGCCGCACCAAATTGCTGGAATTCGCCGAAAAGCACCAAATTCCCATCGCCAAGGACAAGCGCGGCGAGGCTCCGTACTCCACCGACGCCAACCTGTTGCACATTTCGTATGAAGGCAAGGCGTTGGAAGACCCCTGGATCGAGCCGTTTGAAGACATGTACACTCGCTCGGTCTCGCCCGAGAAAGCCCCCGATAAAGCCACCTATATCGAGGTGGAGTTTGAAGCGGGCGACCCGGTCGCCATCGATGGCGTGCGGCTTAGCCCCGCCGCCTTGCTGACCAAGCTCAACGAACTGGGCGGAGCCAACGGTATTGGCCGCCTGGATTTGGTGGAAAACCGCTTCGTCGGCATGAAAAGCCGCGGCGTGTACGAAACTCCCGGCGGCTCGATCCTGATCGTCGCCCATCGCGCCATGGAAAGCGTTACCCTGGATCGCGGCGAAAGCCACCTTAAGGACGACATCATGCCGCGCTATGCCGAGTTGATCTATAACGGCTTCTGGTTCAGCCCCGAACGCAAGGCAATCCAGACCATGATCGACAAGATTTCGGAAAACGTCACCGGCACCGTGCGGCTGAAATTGTACAAAGGCGTGGTCTCGGTGGTCGGTCGCAAAAGCCACAAAAGCCTGTACCGCCTGGACTTCGTCACCTTCGAGGAAGACTCGGTCTACGACCAACGCGACGCCCAGGGCTTCATCAAGCTCAACGCGCTGCGCATGCGTTTGGCCAAATGGGCCAGGGGCTAGGCATTATAAAGCGAGGGGATTCGATCCCCTCGCGCTCCCCGTTAATGTTCTGTATCTTAAGTAAGGTCGGCAACCCGTTCCCGCAGAGAGGGCACAACCTCGGCCTCGAACCATGGGTTCTTGATCAGCCATAATCGGTTGCGGGGCGAGGGGTGGACCAGGGGCAGATAACCATCCTTCCCATACTCGCGCCACGCTTTGACCGTTTCGGTCAGAGTGGATTTGCGGCCAGGGCCCAGATAGCGCGCTTGGGCGTACTGGCCGATCAGCAAAGTCAAGCGGATAGCGGGCAGGTGGGCCATGATTTGGTCGTGCCACAGCGGCGCGCATTCAGGGCGGGGCGGCAGGTCGCCCGATGTGCCTTTGCCAGGATAGCAGAATCCCATGGGCATGATGGCGATTTTGCTTTGATCATAGAATTGCCCGGAGGTCAGCCCCATCCACTGGCGCAAACGGTCACCGGAGGGATCGTTCCAGGGGATGCCGGACTGATGCACTTTGGTTCCCGGCGCTTGGCCGATTACCAGAATGCGGGCGCGTTCGTCGCCGACCCGCAGCACCGGATTGGGACCCAATAGAAGATAGGCGGCGCATTCCCGGCAGTGGCGGATGGCGGCTAGGAGCTGGTCTCGGTCCTCATAAATCATGCTGTTCGGGTGCGGGTTTGGCGCTTTTGCATGAAAAATGATAGTGGCGGTCGCCCATCTCCATGTCCGAGGAATGCTCGCCGCCTTTGTCGCATTGTTCCATCATGGTCTGGGCATCGTTCATGAATTGAGACATGCCGGTATAGGATTTACCGACGCCCATGGCCACCAGGATCAAGACGATCACGCCGCAGACCGCCAGGGTTTTGCCCAATGGCCAAGAGGTGCCGGGTATGGTTCGGCCTTGGCAAAAGCGCGATAGCAGGATCAACGCCAAAAATGGCGCGGCCAGGATCAACAACGCCGCCACCGCGAACAAAATGGTTTTGGTCAGGAACAGGATCAGAAAGAAAATCCCGCCCAGTAGAAACAGGCTGAACAATCCTGCGCCGATCACGATGGCGAAAATCACCGCCAATCCGATCAACATGGCCAGGGCTTCAAGCATGGGGACTCTCCATTTCTGTTTTGATCCAGTCGCGAAAGGCAGCGACGTTGTCGTTGTCCAAGGTACTGTGCGGGCAGACAAAATGATAGGCGTTGTTGAGCGCGGTGCTGGGAAATACCGCGATCAGTCGTCCTTGGGCCAACTCGTCGGCGACCAAGGTGCGCCAGATTAGGGCCACACCCAGGCCAGCCAGGGCAGCCTCGATCACCAGCGATGGTTCGTCGCCATAGGCCCGGATGGTGGCTTTGGCGGGATCAATCCCCGCCGCTTTCAGCCAAGTCTGCCATCCGTGAAAATTGGGGTCCCACAGTAGGCCGTCATTGCGCAGCAAGGTGACGCCCAGAAGGTCTTGGGGCGAAGTCAGTTGGGCGGCCAAGCGCGGTGCCGCTACCGGCACCATTTCCTCCACTTTCAGTCGCTCGGAATACAGCCCCGGATATTTTCCGGGACCAAACCGAATGGCCACATCCACGTCCTCGGCCATGAAATCCACCAATCGGGTGGTGGCGACCAAGCGCAGCTCCGTATTGGGCGCGACGGCTTGAAACCGCTCCAGTCGCGGCAGCAGCCAGCGAGCGGCGAAACTGGAAGAGGTGGACACCACCAAGGTGCAACGGCGTTTGGTGATCTTCAATCGGTTGCCCACTTGCTCCAAACGGTCGAAGGCGTCGCTCAACATGGCCACCGCCGCTTGCGCCGTGGGTGTTAGAGCCAAGGCTGGAACGCGGTCGAACAGCGTCTGTCCCGCCCATTCTTCCAGAATCTTGATTTGTTGGCTGATGGCGGCGGGGGTGACCGCCAATTCGTCTGCTGCCTTGACGAAGGACAAATGGCGGCCCGCCGCTTCGAAAGCGCGCAAGGACCGCAACGGAGGCAGATGTCTTGTCATAAGATTTCCTAATGGTATGAGATAGGTAATCTCGTTTGTTGCCGTCAAAATAAAGGAATATGGTTCAAACGTCGTCAATATTTCTAAACGAAAGAAGCGGTCATGTCATCCTTCGCCACTCCGATTATGATGGTTGTCGCCACCTTCTTTTGGGGATTCAATTTTCCATTGGCCCATTTGGTGGTGGCTTCCATTCAACCCATGGAAGCTGGATTGCTGCGTTTCATCGTGGCGGCGGTGGTGTTGGTGCCCTTGGCGTTGTTTCAGGGACAGTCCATTCCGTTGAGGCGTCATGGCGTGATCTTGGCCTTGTTGGCTGTGATTGGCGTGGCCGGGTTCAACATGCTGTTCTTCCTGGCCATGCAACGGACCTCGGCGGTCAATGGGGCTCTGATCATGGGCACCAATCCGTTGGTGACGGCAGTGCTGGCCACATTTGTCCTGGGCGAGCGTCCGCAGACCCGGCATTTGATCGCATTGCCGGTGGCCTTCGCCGGCGTGGCGCTGGTGGTGTTGGGCAATGGCGCGACCCTATCCTTGTCGATGGGCGACGCCTTGATGATTGGGGCCAACGTGTCGTGGGCCAGCTACAACGTCATGGCCAGGCGGTGGATGCCGGTGGGGTCGCCCTTGGGCAACACGGCAGCGATCATGATTTTCAGCGCGCTCAGCATGGGCAGCATGGTCTATGGTATGGATACCCCGTTGGAGGTGCCCAATCTGGCGGCCGGATCGGCTTTGCTGGTGATGGCGCTGGCGGGGACTGTGCTGGCCTATATGTTCTATAATCACGGCATCGCCACATTGGGCGCTGGCCGGGCGGCTTTGTTCATGAATCTGGTGCCAGTGTGGGCGATGGTCACCTCCATGGCCATGGGCGTTTCTCCCACTTCGATCCAACTTGCTGGCGGAGCGGTGGTGATCGCCGCCGTCATGTACGCAGTGCGTCCGGTTGCCAAACCGGCCTGAATAAAAAAACCCCGCCAAGTCATTGGCGGGGTTTCGTTAGGAAAGCGGCGTTGTTATTTCGCCATTTTCTTTTGCAGGTTCTGGTCCAG
>CAIYCT010000490.1 GCA_903924765.1 uncultured Rhodospirillaceae bacterium
AAATGGCGCTTCTAATTTATCACTTGTTTCGGTGAATGCTTGGAGACGGATCTCAACCGTGCTGGGTGTTTCGTCACGGATGACCGTCTTCGTCGCTCACATAAAATTAATTTGGAACTTTTTCCCCGAAATGTGGACCAAGGAAATATGACAGGCCGAGTGCGGTTAAGCCGCATCCGGCAGATGCAAACGTTTTCTATCCATACGTCCAGGGGGCACCATGAGCCGGAACAAGAATGATCAATCGACCGTCGTTGCGAATCACATTGACCTGGACGATTTGGATAAGATTGTCGGTGGAACCGGGACCAATAACAAACTGACCGAAATGGACGCGTTGGAAGCGGCGGTGGCAAGCACCGTCAAGGCGGACGACGCATCACGCAACACGAACATCACAGCGGCGGAACATGTCGCTTCGGCTCTCCATACCGCTGGCTCGAATGCCACGGTCAATAACCTTATCAATCAGTTGGACAATTCCGTGGGCACCGATGTCACGGCAGCCATTGGCCACCAGACATTCCACACTCTCACGAATACCCAAGATCAGCAGAATGTGGGGTTAGCCGCCGCTTTTTCCACCGAGGCCCAGCTTTATGCCTCGCACGACAGCAATGGCGTCGTCGCGCATCTTTTGCAGACCAACGAGCAAAGCATCGTCGCGGGCGCTCAATTGATGCTGGCCAATGGCGATACCAGCAATCTGAACACGTTGCTGACCGGCGCTTTGACCATGTTACATAACGGCGTCCAGGGCGCGCAGCAGCTTGTGACCGATTTGGTCGGGCAAAATGTGTTGCCGGTCAGCTCGTTATCCACCATGGCGACGTCCCATCAGGCCGGCGCGATGGATGCCTTGAGCGCGTTGGCGGGAACCAGGGCCGATGCGGCGACGGCATTGGGCGGACTGTTGTCCAGCTCGGACTCAACCGTTGCTTCTTCGGCGCAAACGGCTTTGCAAAATGCTGTCCTTCATGGCACCGCCGCCGCAGCCGAGTTGGGAACCCTGGCCGGGTCAGGCAATAGCGCGTTGGTCCATACCGCGCTGACGACCTTGCAGAACGCCGCCACGCAAGGCGGTACAGCGGCCATCGACGAATTGGGAACCTTGGCCGGGTCCAGCAACAGCACGGTGGCGCAAGGCGCGGTCAGCGCTTTGTTGAGCGTCGCCACCAGCAACAGTGCCGAATTTGGTGCCGTTATGGCGGACCTCTCCAAGGCCGTTGCCAACAATAATAACGCGATCAATGCCATCGGCGCGTTGGCCATAGGAGGAAACGAGGCCGCCCTGAACTCGCTGCTGGCCATGGCGAACGCGAGCGGGTGGGGGAATTCGGCCGCTCAAACAATAACCGACACTCTTTTGACCGAAGTCGCGACCGTCGCCAATACGGCGGGTTCGGTCTTGGCGCATCAGGCCTGCGCGTCCTTGGTGTCGCTGGCGGAAACGCCTTCGGCGGTGCAGGGGGACGCCGCCGGACGATTGTGGTCGTTGGCCACCAACGCCGATACCACCATTGCGCAGGCGGCGCTGGGCGGTCTGTCCAATTATACGTCGTACTTGTTGAATCACGGTGGGTTTCAAAATAATTCGCCTTTCACCCAGCATCAGTTCCTTGATCTGATTGCCGGAAACAGTTCCGTTGCGCAAAATTTGATTGCGTTGGGTGAAAACGGCGACAGCGTCTCCATGAACTTCGTGGTGACGGCCGCCGCTATGCACGGGAATCAAAACAACTTGGTGACGGAAATACTGAGTGCCGCCGCCAGCACCAATCCGTCTGCCGCGCAAATTGGCATCAGCGCGGCTTTGTCCGTCGCTGGCCTCTCTTCGGACAGCAAGGTTCAGAATTCCATCTACAGCGCCTTGGAAGCCCAAGCGCAAAGCACCACCTACGGCGTGGCGCAGCAAACGTTCAAAACCCTGCAATCCGTCGCCGAAGGTTCTGGTCCCAATGCGGGACAAGCCATAATTTGCCTGTGGGACATGATGCGCAACCCCAATTTGGGAACGGCCAATAGTTCGATTTCGGCGTTGTTGACCATCGCTGCCAGCGGGTGTTCTCAAGCCGGGGCGGCCCAGGGACACCTGCTGGACCTTGGTCTGGGCGGCAGTCCCAATCTTGTTAACCTCGCTGCCGAGGGCAATAGCATGGCGACGTCGGTCCTGTTGACCGACGTCCAGAAATCGACTGCGCTGGCCAATGTCCTTGTGCCCCAACTGAACACCCTGAGCACCGGCAGCGATACGGTTGCCTCGGCGAACGCCATGACCATGCTGGCCAGCATTGCCACGCTCGTGCCCGCCGAAACCACCGCCGTCATGAAAATTCTGATGACGCTGACCCAAAACAGCAACAGCACCATCGTGTGTCAAGCCTTGGATGCCCTGACGCATGTGGTGGAACACGCCAATACCTCCACATTAAGAACGCTGGCGATGAACGATCTGCTGCCTTTCGCCACCAATGCCAGCAACGCCATTGCCCAACATGCCATCGGGGACCTGTTGGCCTTGGCGCGGGTCAACAAGGACGCCGACCACGTCATCGAATCGCTGACCACTTCGGCCACAAGCAACACGACCTTGGCCCTGAATATCGCCAGCGTGGCCGGTGGCGGTGATGCCACCGCCATGTCGATCCTGGTGAAGGTCGTCGAAAGCAGCCCGACGGAAGCGGCGCAGTTGATGTCCACCATGATGACCATGGCCACATCCGGTTCCGTGGCGTCGGCCACGTTGGCCGCCAATGCCTTCGCCGCCATCGCCATCAGCGGGTCCACGGCTGCCGCTACGGCCCTTGCGGATTTGACCAGTCTTAGCAGCAACAGCAATGCGGTTGCCTCGCAGGCCGCGATCAACGGTCTGGTCACCGTCATGGAATCCCCCTCAAGCAACGCCGCCGCCGCCGCCACGCAGTTGGGGACCTTGTTGGGCAATGCCAACCATACCGTCGTGCAGGAAGCTCAAAACGCCTTGCAGCAGGCCGCCGCGACCAGCCCCTTGGCGATGGCCGAGGTCGGCACGGCCATCGGAACCGCCGCTTCGGCCACGGCGGCTACCCAAGTTCTGGACAATTTATTGGCTTCGCAGGCCCCCAATGCCAGCATGGTTGCCGCCTCGTTGGTGGTTTCCAATATGCTGCCCATGAGCCACTTGGTCGGTCTGCTGGGCACCGGCTCGGTTGGTGCGGTTTACGCCGTAGCCAATCTGGCCAATACTTCGGCGGTCAATAACGCGGTTGCCATGAACGTCCTGACGCAGGTTGCCGAAAGCGGCAACGCCGCCAGCTCCGATGCGCAAACGGCCTTGTTTGCCCTGGCGAAATCCGGTGTGCATGGTGCCGCCGCCGCCTTGCAGACCATCAACAACGATCTCCAAGCGGGCGTCAATGCCCTTCACTCCGCCATCGTGGCGGGACATAGCAAGCTTGCCGGTTTGTCCGGTGCGGCCTTGACCACGGCCATCGATAATTTGGCGGCTTCGACCATGAAGGGGCTTTCTGCGTCTCAACAGACTTTGGTCAGTGCCAGCATGGCCCAGAACATGGCGGCGGCCATGCTCTATAGCGCCTCCAATGCAAGCCCGGCCGTGCAAAGTTCATTGTTGTCGCAGTTTGGCACAGGCTTGATCACGGGCTATCAGGCCACTGGCAATTTCCTGTCCCAAGATCCCGACACACAAAAGGAAGTTCTGGGCAGCATCACGTCGTCCCTGATTCAAAGTAAATTGGGGTCCGGTACCGGCGCGACCATCGCCATCGGTGCCGTCAACGAGGCTGTCGAAGTTGGCTATGCCTTCGCGCAAGCCAAGGGCTTTACGGACAAGGCCAAGGGTATCGCCGAGATCGCCGTCGATCCCACCAGTGTGGATGGCTATAAGGACACCGCGACAGCCCTGATTGCCGACAAAGTGACGGACAAGGTGCTGAAAGAAGCAGCGCCTGAAGTTGAAGCGGCTGATTTGGCCTGCATGTTGATACAGACCTCGGCGGTTTCAGAGGCCTGCAACTTCATCCTGGGCAGCAACGCCAACCATGCCATCCAGGCGTCGGCGGCGGCGTTCCAACAAGCGATCGATGGCAGCTCACAGATGTTGTCGGACGCCATTGCCAGCGGCATCGATACGTCGATCGATTTGGCCAAGAACTCCTTGGAAAGCGCTCAGGCCTTGGGCACCGCCATGTTGAGCGGCAATGCCTCGGCGGTTGAAAGCGCGGCCACGACCTTCATTTCCAGCACAACCTCTATTGTGATGACCGGGGTTTCCTCGACGCTAGGCTCGGTTTCCGAGGGTACGGATACCATCGCCGCCGACGCTGATAAGGCCAAAGCGGCTGTCAATTCGGCGATCCTGGGCGATCTGGAAGACTTGGGCCTGCCTGCCGGGGCGTCGGGGGTTGTCGCCAACATCGTTACCAATTATGTCGGCGGTCTGGCCTTTGACGAAATCAAGAACGGCGCCGTTTTGGCCGGAACCTTGGCCAATATGGCCAGCAATGATATTGCGGGCGTTGCCACCAGCCTGACCGATCTGGCCCGGGGCAACGTGTCCGGAGCCATGGACGCAATCGGCGGCTGCATCGCCAATAATGTTTCCAGCGTTATGGATGCCGTGACCCAAACCCTGGTGCCCGAGCTGGAGAAAGACATCAAGTTAATTCCCGGCGGCGCAGCGACCATCGCGGCTGCCTCCAACTTGGTTTCTTTGGCGGAAAGCGGGGTGAGCAGCGCGTTGTCCGCCGTCGCCAATAACGCCGCCGTGCAAGATGTGGCCCACGCTTTGTCCAGCACGTTCAACGCCATGGGGTCGGCTCTTGCCACCGGGGCCACGGAGGTGTTGGGACCGTTGGCCCATTTTGCCGCCGCCGGTCTGGTCGGGGCTGCGGATGTCATTAAGGATGCGTTTAACACTCCCGCCGGGCACGCAATCATCGCCGCCGCCAGCGAAATCATCGGTCCATTGGTTTATGCCGCCAAGGCCGGTGAGGCCGAGGCCGCCCATGCCTTGGCCTTCTTGGCGGAAAATGCCGTGCAAGGGGCCTCCGAAGCCATCGCGCTTATCTCCAGCGCCGGGAGCGTCGCTCTCACTGATGTGGAAAATGCCGCCAAAGCGGGTCTTGCTGACGCAGAGGCTGCCGCCAATGCCATCAACAACGAGGTAAACAGTCTGGCCAATGCGGCCCAGAAGGCCGAGCAGGATGTGGCAATGGCCGCAGAGGCTGCAGCCAATGCGCTTAATCCCAGTAATTGGTAGGGAGTGATCCGCCGCGTTTCCAATTGTGAAGAAAGGAAAGATGTATTAGCTTGTGCGCATCTAAGATTTTGGATCCGCACAGGGACAGCCATGACTGAACAAGAAGCTGCCGTAGATGGTGTTTTGCACCATCCCCGTTTCCAATCGGCTTTCAAAAAATATGTGGATGGGTACATAACCCTACGCAAGAAATCGGGGCCGAAAATCAGGATGATGGACGAGCAAAATCGTCTGATTTTGTGTAATTGCATCCTCTATCTTCATTACCGTTTTCTGCAAGATGGTTCGGAATACGCGGCACCCCAACGCTTGCGGGATCAGATGGTGACCTTGGGGCTTTATAGCCGCAGAGGTGCCGAGCTGGCCTTGGAAGAATTGAAGACGGCGAAACTTCTGACTGTGGAGCCGATGACACAGGACCGTCGTCGCATGCGGCTGGTGCCGTCGGCTGATTTTATTGCCTTCTACCGCAACCATACGCGTGATGTTTTGGATGTCATCGACTTCCTGAATGACAACCACGATCTGGTCACCGTTTTCGATCAGGACCCATCGATGTTCGAGCGCATGGTTCTGATCCTTGCCGGTGAATGGTTCAAACCCCAGATGTCGCTGAGGGACCGGCCAGAAACCTTTGGGGCGCTCATGAGCCGCAACGGTCTTTATATGTTTCTGGCCCAACTGATGTCGAAAGCGTTGGAAGTGAATCCGGACGATCCCGCTAAAGCGGTTCTTCATTTGAAGCAAGAAGATGCGGCCCAATTCTGCATGGTTTCACGCTCCCAGTTCCGCTTGATCAGGGAGGCTGTGGTCGGAGCGGGTTTGATCCATGCCTCTGACGAGAAGCCTTCGGTTTATCAGATCACGCCGCTCTTGGTCGATTCCTTCGCCCGCCACCGGGCAGAAACCATATTGTTTGTATGGTATGGTGCCACCACGGCGCTCAATGGTGC
Source organism: uncultured Rhodospirillaceae bacterium (assembly GCA_903924765.1). Classification (GTDB taxonomy): domain Bacteria; phylum Pseudomonadota; class Alphaproteobacteria; order Rhodospirillales; family Magnetospirillaceae; genus CAIYCT01. The sequence continues at coordinate 6,214 of CAIYCT010000490.1, forward strand.
CCGTTGACCCCCCAGTAGGACCGGATCGCGTCCGGTCCTGACGCCCTTAATTATTCCCCTAAAGCCTTCGTCTTCCCTCGCTCGCTCCTGCATCCAGGAATGGAATAACCGTAATTTCTGCCAAAGACTTGTGCGGAAAATAATGATAGCGGTCGTTGGAACGGTACGGGAGCTAACGATGACTTAGGGGGGGCGCACAGATGGGAGGAGTCCGTTCAACACTAAAAGCTGTCGGGTTGGCTATGGCTGTATCCACCGCGACAAGCCATGTTGTTTCAGCGGAATCTCTGAATGACGTTCTGGTGGAAACCTACGCGACCAACCCCGGAATTCAAGCCGCTCGGGCACAGTTGCGCAGTGCGGACGAGGCTATTCGCCAAGCGCGGGCCGGATGGTATCCCAGCGTTAACGCCACCGCCGACGCCGGAAGAGGGCACTATTTATCCAATCAGGACTTGCGGTACGAAAGCAATCGAACGCCTCGTGACGCAAGTTTGTCGGTATCGCTGCCGCTGTATTCTGGCGGCCAAACCGTAGCCAGCATCAATCAGGCGGAATACAATATGCTGGCCGCTCGCGCACAACTGATTTCCACCGAGCAAAGCGTTCTTCTCAACGCCGCCACGGCCTATTTGGATATCGTCCGAGACGAGGCGGTGGTGGTCATTTCCAGAAATCATGTGCGGATCTTGCAGCGAGAAGTTGAATCCGCCAATGTTCGCTACCAATCCCATGAAGTGACGCAGACCGATGTCGGGCAGGCGGATGCGCGCTTGGCCCAGGCCGAGGCTGACCTGACCCAGGCGGAGGGCACCCTTCAGGATTCCCAGGCCACTTTCGTCGATGTGGTTGGCCGCCCGCCCGAAGCCGTGGCCGCGCCGCAATCAATCTTGCCGCTGCCCGACACCTTGGAGGAAATCAAGTCAATCGTGGAGACGGACAACCCGACCATTTTGGCGGCCGACTACTCATTCGAGGCGGCCAAGGCGGGGGTGAACGTGGCGGAAAGTCAATTGCTTCCCACCGTTTCGCTGAATGGCACCGTGGGCAATGCCCTTAGCGAATCAACGCCAAAATCCTTATCCAACACCAAGCAAATCATGGTGACGCTCACCGTGCCGCTTTATGACGGAGGCGCCAATTACTCAAAGGTGCGCGCCCAAAAGGATGTGGTTGAGCAAACGCGCAAGCAGCGGGAGCAGTCCAGTCGGGACGCCCTGCAAAATACCGCCAAGGCGTGGCAGAGTTTGCGGTCCGCCCAGGCGCACGTCAAATCGTTCACAACTCAGATCCGCGCCAATGAAACAGCCCTTAAAGGCGTGATCGAAGAGCAGCGCATTGGCTTGCGCACCGAGATTGAAGTGCTGAACGCCGAGCAGGAATTGTTCTCCGCCCAGCAAAATCTGGTGACCGCCAAACACGACGAAATGGTGGGCGCGTTCCAGGTTGCGTCCGGCCTGGGGCGGATGACCGCAGTGTCCTTGAATATTCCGGTGGACGTTTACGACCCCAAAAAACACTACGAAGAGGTGCGCGGCAAATGGTTTGGCGTGGGAGATCCGGTGGAATGAACACAGCGCACCTGCTTTTCCTGGCTTTCAGTTCTTTTAGAAATGGTGATGGATGTTCCGCGATAAGGCCTTAAACGACTCCGCCGGTCCCGATCCGGTCAACGAAGCGATGGCGGTTACGGAATCCGCTGGCTGGCTGCAATTGGCCTGCCTGGGGGCGATTGTCCTGATTGCCGTGATGTGGAGCGCACTGGTCGACATCCCCATGAAGGTCAAGGCCAGCGGCATTTTGCTGGGCGAATTCGGCGTGGCCGACATTACCTTGGCCAACCGTGGCCGTGTGGTCGATATGCGGGTCCGACTGGGCGACGATGTCAAAAAAGGCGACATCATCGCCATCATCGGCCAACCGGATTTGGCCATGCAATTGTCGGTCAAGGAAGCGTCGTTGCGGGGTGCACAGGAACGCGAAAACCTATTGGAGCGTTACAATAAGGAATCGGCCAGTGCCCAAGGCGCTGCGGTGGATTCCAAGATCGCGTCCGCCGAGCAACGGGTGGCGACGTTGTCGGAACGCCAGAAATGGCTGCAAGAACGCGAAGATAATCTTGAACGGATGATGGCCGACGGTTTCGTCGCCAAAGAGACGGTGCTGCGCAACAAGGCGGAATTGACCGACGTTCAAAACCAAATCAGCTCGGCCCGCAGCGAGGCGACCAGCGGAAAGAACGACTTCAAGGTTCAAGACGTTCAGCGCGATAAAGAACTGTCCAATGTTAAGGAAGAGGCGGCCCGCCTGGCCGCCGAGGTCGATGACACCCGGAAATTGCTGAATGACAACCGCGAAGTGCGCAGCCCGTATTCAGGACGGGTGATGGAAGTGAAGTACGGCCAGGGCGATTACGTTGAAGTGGGCAATCCCCTGGTGTCGTTGGTCCGCAGCGGCGAGGACGGCAGCGACAACAACAGACTGGTGGCCGAGGTGTTCGTGTCGCCCGACAGCGGTAAAGAAGTCAAGGTCGGGATGCGGGTCGATGTCTCTCCCGCTTCGGTCCAATCCAACGAATACGGCTTTATCGTTGGCACAGTGGTGGCGGTTTCGGAAGCGCCCACCACGTCCGCCGGCATGATGCGTGTCCTTAAGAACGATCAATTGGTCAAGCAGCTTTCGCAGCAAGGGGCTCCGTTCGAGGTCAAGGTAGAGTTGCAAACCGCCCCCACCCGCAGCGGTTTTGTCTGGACCTCCTCCAAGGGACCAACCACCGCCATCAATGGAGGCACGCCGTGCGACGCCTTCTTCGTCGTTCATCAACGTCGCCTTCTGGGCTTGGTGGTTCCGCCTTTGGCTCACCTTTTCGCTGAATGATGGGAGGCGGAATGATCAGCCAATTTCTGGGCAGGTGGGCAATCAAACGTCACAGGACTCCGGTCGTTCAGCAGATGGAGCGAACGGAATGCGGGGCCGCGTGCCTGGGCATGATCTTGGGATATTATGGCCGCTGGGTGCCGCTGGACGAGCTTAGGATTGAATGCGGCGTGTCGCGCGATGGCAGCCGCGCGGGAAATCTGGTGCGGGCGGCGCGGCGGTTCGGGTTGGTCGCCGATGGGTTCAAGGTCGAGCTGGAGGCGGCGCGCCAATTGCCGGTGCCCTTCATCGCCTTTTGGGCTTTCAATCATTTTGTCGTGGTCGAAGGCATCGGACGCGATACGGTCTATATCAATGATCCCGCCGTCGGGCGCATGACCATTCGCTGGTCCGAATTCGACCGCAATTTCACCGGCGTGGCGCTGACTTTCTCCCCGGGACCGGATTTCGCCAGCGGCGGCGAAGCTCCGTCGGTGGTCGCGGGGTTGAAGCGGCGCTTCGCGGAATCGCAATCAGCCATTATTTTCATTGCCTTGATCAGTCTGACCATGGTGGTTCCCGGCATTCTGGTCCCCAATTTCACCAAGTTGTTCGTCGATTACTATCTGACCAAGAAGTACACCGACTGGCTTGTCCCGTTGTTGGGTGGCATGGCTGGCGTGGCGTTCTTCCAGTCCGCGCTTACCGTTTTGCAACATTATTACCTGCTGCGGTTCGAGACGCGATTATCGGTGACCTCCACCAGCGCCATGATCCGCAAATTGCTGCGCCTGCCGGTGGCCTATTTCGGTCAACGCAGCCCCAGCGAATTGGCGGCGCGGTGCAGTCAAACCGAGGGATTGGCCTCGTTGATGGCGGGCAACATGGGAACCGCTGTCTTGGCCTTGCCGTCCGCAACCCTGTTCGCGCTGTTGATGCTTTATTTCGATTGGTATTTGGGCTGTCTCGCCCTGGTTTTCGCTGCCGTCAATTTCGCCGCGTTGGCCGTCATGGCGCGAACTTTGGCCGAACGCAATCAAGCGGTGGTCATCCAGCAAAGCAAATTGCAAGGTGCCACCGCCTCGGGGCTGCGCATGATCGCCGAATACAAGGCCAGCGGCACGGAATCGCTGCTTTTCGAACGGATCACCGGCTATAAGTCCCGCCAAGAGAATTTGAACGCGCCGCTTCAGCGCAGCCGCCTGATGCTGCAAGTAATTCCGGGGGCGATCAACGGCATCGCCACCGCCGCTCTTTATACGGTCGGCGGAGAGCGGGTGGTGGCGGGCGGCATCAGCATCGGCATTCTGGCCGCCTTTCAAGCCCTGTTGTCCAATTTCATGGGGCCGGTTCAGCAATTGGTGGGCATGGGGCAGCAGGTGCAAAACGCCCAAGCCTACATGACGCAGATCGACGACGTGCTTTTGCATGCCGAGGGCGATGAGTTTGCACAACAAGTCGAGGGCAAGAAAAAGGGCGCACGGCGGTGCATTGGCGATATCGAGTTGAAGGGCGTGAGTTTTGGCTACAGCCCCTTGGAACCGCCTTTGGTCGATGGGGTTTCGATGGTCGCCAAGGCAGGCGAGTGGGTGGCCCTGGTTGGCCGCACCGGCAGCGGTAAATCCACGTTGGCCAAACTGCTTACCGGGCTGGAAACGGTCTGGAGCGGCGAGGTGCTAATCGATGGCAAGCCCATCGCGCAAGTTCCCCGCGCCATGCTGCGCAACTCCATCGCCGTGGTTGACCAGAACGTCATCATTTTCGAGGGCACCATTCGCGACAACATCGCCATGTGGGACCCCACCATCACCGAAGAGGCTATCGTGGCGGCGGCCAAGTTGGCGTGCATTCACGACTTCATCGTGTCTCGCCAAGGCGGTTACGAGGGCAAGCTGTCGGAAGATGGCGGCAATCTCAGTGGCGGGCAACGCGCCTTGATCGATATCGCGCGTGCGGCCGCAATTCAGCCATCGGTTTTAATTCTCGACGAGGCGACCGCCGCGCTGGACGCGGTGACCGAAGCCATGGTGATGGCTAATCTGCGCGAGATTGGCTGCACCTGCGTCATCGTCGCTCACCGCTTAAGCACGGTCCGCGACGCCGATCACATCATCGTCATGGAGGAAGGACGCATCGTCGAGAGAGGCACCCATGATGAGTTGGTGGCGCTCAATGGACTTTACCGCGAGATGATTGAAAGCTCATGACGAAAGTCCCCAATCGCCTTCCCCCTGACCAACTGACGCAACTGGCAGAAACGCCCATCCTGTTGGAGCCGGGCGGATCGTCCTGGGGCATCACCCACGGCTCCGTCCACATCTTTGCGTTCCAGACCGATAAAACCGGCGTTCAGACCTCGGCGCGGCGTTATTTGTTCACCATCACCGCCCTTGGCATGTTGTTTCCCATTCCCGAGGCGCATCCCCGGATGAAATTCATCGCCGTGCCCATGCCCGGCACACGATGGATGCAATGTCCCGATCAGTTTTTGTGGAACACCGATTCCCGATTCGTCGAAGCGGTCGAACAGTGGGTCAGCGGATGGATGATCGGATGCGTCCGCTATCTCCAGAACAGACCGCCGCGCGAACGGGCCGTCAGCCTGGGTCAACCCATCGTCTTGGAGCCTAACCTTATGGCCGATGGCGGCACCGACGTTGTTTGGTGCCGGGTGGAAAGCGGGGAAGGCGTGTTGTTCGACACCGAGCCGGTGTCCGGTATCTTTCCCTTGGCGGCGGGCGGCTGGGTTCGTGCCTTCGACACAATGCAACTGACGCCGATGTCCACCCTGGAGCTGGCCCAGGCCGGGACGCTTCGGGAGCACCTTGAAGAGTTCCAGCGGGCGGCGCAGCGCTCGTTGGCGACGGTGTTGAATTTCGCCTTGGTGGATGAGGTCATGCGCTTGGATCGCCGGTCTGCCCGTCTGACCAGCGACATCGGGCGCATCATGGGCGATTTGTCGCGGATGATTGGCGGGCTTGGACCTCAAAAAAGCTCTCAAGCGGCCAATCAGCGGCTGTTCGCGGCCATTCACGCCGTCGCCATTGGCATCGGCGTCAAAGCCGAGATGCCCAGTTCCGTCCATCAATCCGAGGCCGACGTGGAACCGTCCATGGACGACATCCTACGCGCGTCGTCGCTGCGGTCGCGCTCGGTTTTGTTGGAGGATGGCTGGTGGACGCGGCGTTTGGGGTCGATGCTGGCGTTCAGCGCCGATGACGGTCAGCCCTTGGCCGTGATCGATGACGGTACGCGCGGCTATTGGATCGAAGACCATACCGCCGGCACGCGGGAGTTGGTAACGGTCCAGAACGCGGCAACCCTGTCGCCTAACGCTTACTGTCTGTATCAGCCCTTGCCGGATACAAGATTGACGGTCAAGCAAGTGGTTTCATTCGGATTGCAAGATACCCGCGCCGACCTTTTGGTCATCTTGATGTCGGCGGTGATCGGGGCCTGGACCGGGACCCTTCCGGCGTTGGGGGCCAGTCTGATCTTCGATATCCTGATTCCCCAACAAATGCTGGGTTTGTTGTGGCAAGTGGGCATGGCTCTGGTCATTTTGGCGCTGGGGCGGGCGGTCATCACGTTTGCCGGCAACATCGCGTTTACCCGCATTCGCACGCGTGCGTCGACCCGGCTCAAGGCGGCCCTGTGGGATCGGTTGTTGCGCTTGCCGCTGACGTTCTTTTCGCGCTATCCGGCACCGGATCTGGCTGGCCGCGTCTCGACCATCGAAGGATTCGCCGGTTCCATTCATACGGTGCTTCAGCAATCGTTGATGACGTTGGGCATGTTGATCAGCAACGTTGCGACGATGATCTGGTTGGCACCGGCGGCGGCGGCGGTCGCCATGGGACTGATCGCGCTTTACCTGCTTGGGATTGTGATGGCGGCGTGGGGACAGCGCTGGGCCTTCAAACATGGCGAGGACGCGCTGGGAAATGTGTCCACGTTCGTCCATAGCCTGACGGACGGGGTGCGCAAACTCCGCCTGGCCGGGGCCGAGGAACGGGCGTTCGTCAAATGGGGCGACCTGTTTTCGCGCTCGCGCATGAAACAAATCAACTTGCGCAAGGTCACCAACGGATTCTCGGTGTTCTCGGCGCTGTTCAACACGGCGGCCCTTGGGGCCATGTTCGCGGTGATTGCCTTGCTGAACAAGGAACCGATCCAAGTCGGCGCGTTTTTTGGTTTCATCAGCGCTTTCGGCATGGCCATGTCCGCCTTGATTGGGTTGGCGAACACCGTCCTTGGCATCGCGTCTCAATTGGCTTCGCTGCCCTATGCGCAACCGGTTCTGGACGCCATTCCGGAAAAACTGATTAAGAAGGCCAGTCCCGGTCGGCTGACCGGCGCGGTGGAAGTGGCCAACGTCAGCTTCTGTTATCCCGCCGATGGTTCGGTCGTCTTGCAAGGCGTCAAATTCTCGGTGGAACCGGGCGAGTTCGTGGCTATCGTCGGTTCGACCGGGTCGGGAAAATCGACGCTGATCAAGCTTTTGCTGGGGCTGGAAATGCCCAATTCCGGGGCCATTCTCTATGACCAACGCGACCTGTCGGGCTTGGATTTGGACGCCGTGCGCCGCCAGATGGGCGTGGTGTTGCAACGCCCGCAATTAACCCCAAGCAGCCTGTACGACAACATCCGGGGCACCGCCAATGTGGGCATGGATGAGGTGTGGGAAGCGGCTAGGTTGGCGGGCATCGCCGACGATATCGATAAAATGCCGATGAAGCTGCATACGGTCGTGACGGAAGGTGCCCAAGGCATATCGGGCGGTCAACTGCAACGCATCGCCATCGCGCGGGCGATTGTGCGCAATCCGGCCTTTCTGATCTTGGACGAGGCCACCAGTGCGCTGGACAACGTCACCCAGGCCGAAGTGACGCGCAATCTTGCCAGTCTGGCCTGCACGCGCATCGTCGTCGCCCATCGCTTAAGCACGGTGGTTGGCGCTGACCGCATCATTGTTCTCGACCAGGGCAAAGTCGCGGAAATCGGCCCCTACGAGCAGTTGATGGCGAGCGGTGGCGTCTTTGCGAAAATGGCGGAGCGGCAGCAAATTTCTTGATCGGTGAATTTTCTTGAGAACTTTTTCGGGCAAAACGACACAAAGCTTTATAGACCCGTTCTCCAGAAGATCGCTCATCAATCAAAGGTCTGGGTGTTCGAAAGAACTGGAGAACGGCGATGGGTGCTAAAAGCGTTGGAATCTACCGGGCGGGAAGGGCCGCTGCTTCCCAAGGTCTGGAGTGCGTAGGGTGCGGAGTTGCTGGCGCGGGGAGTTTCGAGCGTGAGTGACCTTTGGCCCTTTGGGAAAAAGCGGAGGGCCTTCACCGCCCTGGTATCCGACAATCAGCAGCGGATTTTCCGTTTCATCTTGAAACAAGTCGGAAATCGCGCCGATGCTGAAGAGTTGACGCAGGAGGTTTTCTTGGCGGCATATCGTGGGTATGAGTCTTTCCGGGGTGAATGCTTGCCGTCAACGTGGTTGGCCGGTATCGCGGTGAATATTGTTCGTAACTTTCTACGCCGGAACTCCATTCGACGCTCGAATACCATTTCCGACGAGGTTCTGGAATTTCTGCCGACGACGGGAGATCCGATGACCGATTTAGAATCGCGGCGGCGGATGGAAAGCCTGAATGCCGCGTTCTTCAGATTGCCGGACGATTCGCGGGAAGTGCTGGTGTGCGTGGCCATGGAGGGACTCTCTTATGAGCAGACGTCCGTTTTGCTTGAACTGCCGATTGGAACGGTGCGCAGTCGGCTATCGCGGGCGCGGGAAAGGCTGAAGGCGGAACTTGAAGAGGCGAACTTGCGTGGTTGAGCTTTTCGACGACTTAGAGGCAGCTCTGCAAGGCCTTGGGCAATTATACGACCAAATGCTGCTTTCCCCTGGCGCGGCGCGGCGGGTGGCGGCCATTCCGCATTCGCCCAAGGCTCTGTTGGATCAGGCGTTTGCCGGGACGTTAGCCGCGTCCCAGGGCGTCTCCTTGTTGGGGGCCGACGAATTGAACGCCGTCATTGGCGGGACGGGGCCTGCGGTGATGCCCGAACCGGATGTCTCGAAGGAGGCGGGTTCACAAGAACAACCACAAACCCCAGACGAGAAGAAGGAGGATGAAAAATGAATTTCACGGAGAGCGTCGTGGACGGTATGCCGATCATCGCCGTCAAAGGCCGGATTGACAGCAGTACCGCCAAGACCGGCGAGGATTATCTTTTGGCGCATGTGGGCGATGGCCGTCCGGCCTTGGTCCTTGATTTGGCCGAGGTGGATTACGTCAGCAGCGCGGGCTTGCGCGTGCTGGTGATGTCGTCGCAACGGGCGATGAGCCTGGGACGCGGTTTTGCCCTGTGCAATTGCCAAGAAGATGTGGCCGAGGTGATGGATATCAGCGGCTTGATGGACGTTCTTAATGTTTGCGACGATGTAAGTGCCGCAATCGCCGCCGCACGGGCGTGACATCATGGATGGCCAGGCCCTTCATCTGGAGATCGCCAATCGTCGGGAGGAAATGGATCGCATTCAAACAACGTTCGAAGCGTTTGCCATGCAAATAGGACTTCCCAAAAAGGCGATCATGCAGGTGATGCTGGTGCTGGAGGAATTGGTGCTCAACACCATTCTGTACGGATTTCCCAAAGGCGGAGATCATCAGATCACTCTGGACGTGGCCGTTCAAGACAAGACGCTGACCATGGAAATCCGCGATGGCGGGATCGCGTTCGATCCCTTTAACGACGCCCCGCCACCCGACTTGGATAACCCAACCATGCAACGTCGTATCGGCGGATGGGGCGTTCACATCGTCAAAACGACCATGGACGATGTGCAATACCGCCGTGATGGAGATATCAATTATACGAAAATAATGAAAGTGATCGGATAGCCTATTATGACAGAGAATACTGAAAACTCGGCTCAGAAATTATTCAAGCATGGAATATTCGGGGCGCTGCGCCCAGAGATAACCGCGCAGATCATGGAAAAGGCCACCCCGGTAGAACTTAACGAGGGCGATATTCTCTTTAAACAAGGCGATAGCGGCAGCTCGGCCTATGTGGTGGAAAGCGGCGAGTTGGATATTCTGGTCGATGTCGGTTTTGATTGCGTGAAGACCGCGTCGGTCGGCAAGGGCGGACTGATTGGCGAGATCGCCGTTTTCTCCAATGCGCCGCGCTCGGCCACGGTTATTGCCAGCGGAAAAGTGCGTCTGCTGCGGATCGAATCGTCCGATATGATGGCCGTTGTGGAAAATAATCCCGACGTTGCGCGCGTGGTCATCGCCGATTTGGGACGCCGCTTGGTCATGGTCAATCAACCCTTGGCGTTCTTGTCGGTTGCCGCCCAAGCGTTAAAGCAAAAAACATTCAATAGCGAAGTCCTGAACACCATCATCGCGCAGGCTCCTGATTTGGGGTCGTTCGCCCAATCCTTTCAGGAAATCATCGGCCAAGTGCAAACAAACAATGTGCGCGACCAAGAAATGCAAATGGCGACGCAAATCCAACGGTCGGTTCTGCCCAGGCCGCTCAAGGATTCCATGGTGCCGTACGTGACCTTGGATGCCTTCATGCGTCCCATGAAGGAGGTCGGCGGCGACCTGTATGATTATTTCGAAATCGATGATCAGCATGTGGCCGTGGCCATTGCCGATGTGTCGGGCAAGGGGGTGCCGGCGTCCCTGTTCATGATGATGTGCCGCACGGTGCTGCGCTCGGTCGCCTCCAGCGGGCTGTCCGTCGATCAATGTTTGGCCCACGCCAACGCCATTCTCAACGACGGCAATGACCTGGCTATGTTCGTGACCACGTTCTTCGGCATCTATAACCTGGACACGGGCGAGTTCGTCTATTGCAACGGCGGCCATAATCGCCCCCACATCATCTCGCCCAGCGGCGAACGACGCATGTTGAAAACGACCGGGCCGCTGGTCGCCATCATTCCCGGTGCGCGCTATAAATCGGCCAGCATCATGCTGGACCCTGGCGATTTGCTGTTCATGTTCACGGATGGCATAACCGAAGCCCGCGCCGCCAGCGATGATCTTTTTGGCGACGCTCGCCTTTGTTCGCTTCTGGAAAGCTTGGCGGGGAAAACACCGTCCGAGGTCGTGGCGGCGGTTGTCGCTGCCGTCGATGAGTTCGCTGCGGGCGTCGAGCAATCCGACGACATTACCTGTCTGGCGCTGATGCGCCCTCTTAACGCAAAGTGAAATCTACGGATTTCTTGACGGCGCTATCAAACGCTTATGCCGGTCGGCGGGGCGTTCGGTTGGAGTTTTCAGTACGCTTGACGCCCGGTCGGGTCGAAAAGACCGGACGGTATTGCGTTTGGGTCGGTCACACCCCTTTGGCCGCTTTTGCGGTTCGCAAGCTTTTGCGAGACTTCGGTGCCCCGCCCGAGGTGATTGAACAACCCTTGGCCGTCGCCGACGCCCTGTGTCTCAGTCACGGCATTGCCATGGGGCGCGGCGAACTTCGATATTACCGGCATTCCCGAACGCCGGAAACGCTTGCGGATGATTATCGCGCGTGGCGCTGGCGTCCCGGACACCCCGCCGTGGACCAGCGTCGCTACGCGGTCCATTACATGCCGGAAACGCCCGAAGGACTGCGTCCTTTGGACCTTGTGCCGGATGTCTTGCGCCCGTCTTTCGCCATGCTATTGGAAGAGCCAAGGCTCAACCAAGCGTCAGCCTTCTGGGTGCGCCAGGGAACCGACGGGCAGCCGGATCAATTGGATGTTGCCTTCCCCTGGTGTCCGCCTGTGGTGGACTTGCCGGGAATGCGCGACTTGGAGACTGTGTTGACGCTTCCCGCGCGCAGCGGTTGGAAACGTCTGCCGGTTCGTCATGTGGCGGTTTCCTTGACCAGCAAGGAACCGGAAATCACCCTTTACGCCTCGGCACCGCTGGTCGGGGCATGGCCCACCAATCAGGCTCAATTGCGCCAGATGGTGAAAAAACACGCGCGCAAGGCCCATCTTTCCTATGAAACCGAAGTCTACAGCAAAGTGCCGCCCAAAAGGTCCAAGAGCGACGATATGGTCGGCACTTTCTATAATGGGGATATTTCCTTATGGCAGAGGGTTCTGGGCCAGGAACTGCATTATCACGCCGGCGTTTTTGACGACCAGACTGTCAGCCCTGGTCCGCAGGAAATGGAGCTGGCCCAACGACGCGCCGTGACCGACCTTTATCCCTTTCTGCCCAAGGGAAAGCGAATTTACGATGTGGGGTGCGGGTGGGGCGGTCCCATGTCCATGTGGGTGCGCGATTTGGGCAGCCCGACCCTGGGATTAACCATCAGCCGCGACCAATTTCGGCACGTCGCTTCTCTTGGTCTGCCGGTAAGGCTTGGCAATGCCGAGGACACCTTGCCGCCCGGTCATTTTGACTGCGCAGTGCTTCTGGAATCCTTCTGTCATATGCGCGATAAAGACTGGTTGCTGCGTGTCTTGCGGCTGTTCTGCGGGCGCTTGGTGATGCGGGTCAATTGCCAGGACGCCGCACCTCCGGGTACGGTGTTTGGCGGGACCATGCATATGATTTCCTCCGCCGACTTGCGGCAGATGTTGGAACGGTCTGGTTGGACCATCCGCCACTGGCTAAACCGCCGTCACGACACCTTGCCCAGCTTTGACGGATGGGTGAATGCGCTCCGCTCGGTCCCGCCAACCGACAACCCTCACATCGAGGTATTAAGAGCCTGGTCCGCCCGGGGCGTCGCCATTAAATCAGCGTGGGCCGATAATAACCCCTTGATTGAAGTCGTTGCGGACTAAGGCTGACGTGTTAACCCGGATTTCCCATATGACCCAAGGTTTCCGTGACGAAATAGCGTAATTCTGCTATAAGAATCAGTGTGATAGCGATTATTTTCGGGGCTAAAAATGGACGCTGCTTCGGGTGAAATTGAAACGGACGATATTCGGG
>CAIYCT010000491.1 GCA_903924765.1 uncultured Rhodospirillaceae bacterium
GCTTGACCATGCAGGGCAGGCGGATGAAATCGGGCAGCAGGGTCGGAACGTCCTTCATGGAATGGACGGCCAGATCGATGGCGCCTTGCTCCATGGCCTCGTCCAACTCCTTGGTGAACAGTCCCTTGCCGCCGATTTCGGCCAAGGGGCGGTCCTGCACGGCGTCGCCAGTGGTGCGAATAATGATGATGTCGATGGCGCCGGGCAGAGCCAGTTGCGGCCATTGGGAGGCCAACGCGTCGCGGATGTGATGGGTCTGAGCCAGAGCCAGGGGCGAGCCGCGCGTGCCGATGCGAAGAATTGGAGTGCTGTTCATAACCAACATGTTGTAGGTAATGACGACGAAATTTGAAAGAGACTTTGTCGTGTTGGTCCTTGGCATTGAAACAAGTTGTGATGAAACCGCCGCCGCCATCGTCGACGATCAGCGGCGCATTTGGGTTGACCGGGTGCTGTCGCAGACCGAGGACCATAAGCCTTTCGGCGGCGTGGTGCCGGAAATCGCCGCCCGCTCTCATCTGGATCACATCGACCGCCTGATCGCCGAAGCCTTGGCGCAAACCGGCCTGAAACTGGACGATTTGGACGCCATCGCCGCCACCTGCGGCCCCGGATTGATCGGCGGCGTCATGGTCGGCGCAACCATGGGCAAGGCCATCGCCTTGGCGGCAAAAAAACCGTTCGTGGCCGTCAATCATCTGGAAGGTCACGCCTTGACCCCACGGCTGACCCACGACATCGACTTTCCCTATCTATTGCTGCTGGCCTCGGGCGGGCACGCCCAAATCCTGGCGGTCTTGGGCGTAGGACAGTATCGCCGCTTAGGCACGACCATCGACGACGCCATGGGCGAGGCTTTCGACAAGGTCGCCAAAATGGCCGGGTTGGGCCATCCCGGAGGTCCGCAGGTGGAACGCGCCGCCCAAACCGGCGACCCGGCCCGCTTTGCCCTGCCCCGTCCGTTGAAGGGAAGACCCGGCTGCGACTTTTCTTTTTCGGGCCTGAAGAACGCGGTGCGGCTGGTGGTGGAATCCCTGCCGCGTCCGTTATCGCCCCAGGATCAAGCCGACCTGTGTGCCAGCTTTCAACAGGCGGTGACGGATTCGGTGGCCGAGCGCACCACCAACGCCATTGTCCAATTCAAGCAACATTGGCCCGTCGGCACCCATCTGGTGGTGGCGGGAGGCGTCGCCGCCAACGCCAAACTGCGAGACACCCTGTCGCTTTTGTCCCACCGTCACGGACTTAGCTTTTTGGCCCCGCCTTTGTCCCTGTGCACCGACAACGGCGCCATGATCGCCTGGGCCGGTATCGAACGCTTTCGCTTGGGGCTGACCGATGGTCTGGATTTCGCCCCCCGCCCCCGCTGGCCTTTGGACCCCGACGCAACTCAGATTCGACCCTAGACATATGAAACAGCAGCAGTTACATTAAGGCCTCCTCAAACCAAAGGGAAACGTCATGCCGAAACTGTATTACGCTCCAGGCGTCTGTTCGCTGTCCCCCCACATCGCCTTGTGCGAGACGGGCCTGCCTTACACGCTTGAGAAAGTCGATCTCTCCACTAAGAAAACCGAAACAGGCGCTGACTTCACTGCCATCAATCCCAAAGGCTATGTTCCTGCTTTGCAATTGGATGACGGCACTTTGTTGACCGAGGGCAGCGTAATCGCCCTCTGGATCGCGGCGCAAGCCCCGGCCGCAAAACTGGCCCCGGCGGCAAACACGCCAGAATACTTCAAGCTGCTGGAATGGCTGACCTTCATCGCCACCGAGCTGCATAAAAACTGCGGGCCGTTGTTCAATCCCGCCGTCAACGACGAGGCCAAGGTCCCCTTGAAAGAGCGTCTGAAGCTTCGCCTGACCACCGCCGACACGCTGCTGGGTAAAGGCCCCTACGTCAGTGGTGAAACCTTTACCGTCGCCGATGGCTATCTGTTCACCGTGCTGGGCTGGATTCCCAAGCTGGGAATCGATCTGACGGAATGGGGGAACTTGTCCCGCTTCCGCGACACTTTGGCCAAGCGCCCTAGCGTGATCGCCGCCATGAAGGCCGAAGGGCTGTTGAGTTAGAGCGAAATGTTTTTTTAGATAGAAACATTTCGCGATTGCCGCCATTGAGGCAGCGGCCAAGCAAGCGGTAGCTTGCGCTTGGCGAGGGCGAACAATCTTTAGATCAATATGATTGCATATTGATCTAAAGAAATAGCATCGCGCCGGTGGCTGACGCATCGGCCAAGAACGTGACGATGCCGCTGATCTCTGCCGGAACATCCGGTCGCAGGTCGGCGGCATCCAATCCCAGCGCCCGCAAACCCATTTCGCACACCAGGAACTTTACTTCCAGCGCCACGCAGGACTCGAACAATTCCTCGATCCCCACCACGCCGCGTTCTTGGAACAAGCGGTCGGTGGTTTGAGCATCCCCTAGGCCTTCGCTCGTCGGCAGCGACTTCCACCCATCCTTCAGCAACGCCTTGGCCGCGCCCATGGTGAAGAAAACTGTGGTCGGGCGGTTGGTGGCGACCGAGGCGGCCGCAGCGACCAGGGCGTAATGAACCCGCTCAAACTGACCCGAAAATACCACCAGCGACAGCTTATCAGGACTGCTCATGGCCACACACCGGACAGTGAGGGTCCTTGCGCACCTTGACCGAGCGGAAGGTCATGGTCAGAGCGTCGACGATCAGCAGCTTGCCAGACATGCCCTCGCCGATTCCTAATATTTCCTTCAAAACCTCGTTGGCTTGCATGGTTCCCAGCATGCCGGCCACCGCTCCCAACACGCCCGCTTGGCTGCAGGTGGGGATTTGGCCCAGGGGCGGCGGCGCGGGGTAAATGCAGCGATAGCAAGGCCCCCCTGGCTTGAAGGTGGCAAGCTGTCCATCAAAGCGCAGAATGGCGGCGGAAACCAAGGTCTTGCCCAATTTACGACATACATCGTTGAGCAAGAATCGGGTTTCGAAATTGTCCGAGCCATCGGCGACAATGTCCCACGGGGCCAAAATCTGCTCCGCATTGTCGGCGGTTAACCGCATTTGCAGAGGGGTAACGACGACATCGTCGTTCAAGGCGGCTATGGCCTTGACGGCGCTGTCCACCTTGGGCTGGCCGATGCCGTCCATGCGGTGCAACACCTGCCGTTGCAGGTTGGACAAATCCAGCAAATCGTCGTCGATAATGCCGATCTGCCCCACTCCAGCAGCGGCCAGATACAGCAAGACAGGCGACCCCAGACCGCCCGCCCCCACCACCAAAACCTTGGCGTTCAGCAATTTGGCCTGTCCGACGCCGCCCACTTCAGGCAGCAGGATATGCCGAGAATAACGGGCGATCTGGGGTTCGCTTAAATCCAACTCAATGCTTTCAGCCGATGCCGTCGAACAACACCGTCGACAAATAGCGTTCGGCGAAGGACGGGATGATGGCGACAATGGTCTTGCCTGCGGAATCCGGACGCGAGCCGTATTCGATGGCGGCGGCGATGGCCGCGCCCGAGGAAATCCCCACCGGTATGCCTTCGGTCTTGGCCACTTGACGGGCCAACGCCACGGCGCTGTCATTGCTGACGGTCAGAATTTCATCGATCACCGAACGGTCCAGAATCTTGGGAACGAAGCCCGCGCCGATGCCTTGGATTTTGTGCGGGCCGGGCGCGCCGCCCGACAAAACGGGGCTATCGACCGGTTCCACCGCCACGATCTTGACCGAAGGCTTGCGCGCCTTCAGTACCAGGCCGACGCCAGTGATGGTGCCGCCAGTGCCCACACCCGAAATCAAAACATCAACCTTGCCGTCGGTGTCTTTCCAAATTTCCTCGGCGGTGGTGGTGGCGTGAATGGCCGGGTTGGCGGGGTTCTCGAATTGTTGCAAAACAATGGAATTGGGAATTTCTCCCGCCAGACGGTTGGCCTCGGCCACCGCGCCGGTCATGCCCTTGGACGCCGGAGTCAACACCAGTTCGGCCCCCAGCAAGGCCAACATCTTGCGCCGTTCGATGGACATGCTTTCGGGCATGCACAGGATCAGGCGATAGCCCTTGGCGGCGCTGACGAAAGCCAACGCGATGCCGGTATTGCCCGAGGTCGGCTCAATCAGCGTCGTGCCCGGCTTCAATTTTCCGCTGACTTCGGCGTCGGCGATCAGCGACAGGCCGATGCGATCCTTGACCGATCCCAACGGATTGAAAAACTCCAGCTTCAACAAGATATCTGCCTCGTTGGCGGTGCCTTCCAGCAACTTGCGGACGCGCACCAACGGCGTGGCTCCGATGGTGTCCAGGATTGATTCGTAAATATGGCCGCGGAATTCGCCTTTAGGGGTGTCGGTCATCGCTGTCTCCAATATTAGAATGTGGCAATGTATGCCCGGATTGATTGGGAAAGATACTAATCTATTTTCCACTGGAATTCATATATTGAAATCCAGTTTATGGTCCGCCTCGCTTTGAACCCCGTGTCGATAGGCTCGGGTGCACATCTCATCCACGGTAATGGCGTTCAGGCGTTCCATCACTTCGTCGGTCAATTCGCCCCACAATGGCTTGATCACATAAGACCCTAGATCGGATTGCGGCGCGTAACCTTCAATATCCTCGGCTGTTTCGGTGGCGCGCACCACCCGGACGATTTCGCCCAAGGTGATTTTACGCCGTTCGCGCGCCAATCGGTAGCCGCCTTTTGGGCCGCGCATGCCGGTCAAGATGCCCGCCCGCACCAGACTTTGCAGGGTCTGTTCCAAATAGCGCCGCGGAATGCCCTGCCGCCTTGTGATCTCGCAACTTTGCACCGGAATGCCGACCGAATGGTAGGCGATGTCCAGCACTGCTTCGATGGCATACAACAATTTGCGCGACGGTTTAATCACTGCCTTAACTCCCGGTCGAACCAAACCCGCCTGCGCCGCGATCCGTCGGTGGCAACGCGCTGACTTGGGTGAAATGCGCGGCTTCGACCTTGGCCACCACCATCTGGGCAATGCGCATGCCCCGGGTGATGGTGACGGGGTCGTCGCCATGATTGATCAAAATGACGCCCACTTCGCCGCGATAATCGGCGTCGATGGTGCCCGGCGCGTTCAGCACCGTGACGCCATGCTTGGCGGCGAGACCCGAGCGCGGGCGAACTTGCGCTTCGTAGCCTGCGGGCAGCGCCATGGCGAAACCGGTGGGCACCACCATCCGTTTGCCCGGTGCCAAAGTGACCGGAG
This sequence comes from uncultured Rhodospirillaceae bacterium, assembly GCA_903924765.1. GTDB lineage: Bacteria > Pseudomonadota > Alphaproteobacteria > Rhodospirillales > Magnetospirillaceae > CAIYCT01. The sequence goes on from CAIYCT010000491.1 coordinate 5,209, forward strand.
CGTCAACGCACGCCGACAAGTCCAGTCCGGCGGCCAAATCGCTGGCGGCTTTGGGCATATCGAGATCGGGATTATGCGGCAAGCGCAGAAAGGGGATCGAGAGAACCGTCATGCGTCCCTCTCCAATCGCTTGACGATCAGATCGGCCAACCGCTTGGCCACCTGGACTTTGGTCATGGGCGGCCAGTCCTCGACCCCCGTCGATTCAACCACATGCACGCGGTTGCTATCGCCGCCGAAGGTTCCGGTCTCGGCCGAAACATCATTGGCGATAATGGCGTCACAGCCCTTGCGCGCCAGCTTGGCCTTGGCGTTGTCGATCAGCGCGTCGGTTTCGGCGGCGAACCCCACCACCAGCCGGGGCCGGCTGGGAGCGGGCGCGGACAAAGTGGCCAGAATGTCGGGGTTGGGCACCAACGTCAAAGTGGGCGGCGGTTCGCCGTCTTTCTTCTTGCGTTTGGAGGTGGCGGGTTGCTCTACCCGCCAATCAGCCACCGCAGCCGCGCAGACCGCCACGCTCACCGGCAGCGCCGCCTGGGCCGCTTCCAGCATCTGGACGGCGGTCTCGACCTTGACCACGCGGCATCCCTTCGGATCATTGATGGCAACCGGTCCGGAAATCAACGTCACCTCGGCGCCAAGGTCGGCCAATGCCTGGGCTATGGCATGGCCTTGTTTGCCCGACGAGCGGTTGGCGATCATCCGCACCGGATCGATGGGCTCATGGGTGGGCCCGGATGTGACCAAAGCCCGCAAGCCAGCCAAGGGGCCGCCACTCAAAACCTGATCCATGCGGGCCAAAATTGCGGGAACTTCCGACATGCGGCCCATGCCGGTTTCACCTTCGGCCAGGAACCCGCTATCCGGCCCGACGAAATGGACGCCCCGGTCCTTCAGGGTTTGGAGATTCCCTTGAGTGGCGGGATGGTCCCACATGCGGGTATTCATGGCGGGTGCGACCAAGATAGGACGATCGCAGGCCAGCAGCGCGGTCGAGGCCAGATCGTCGGCAATGCCCAGCGCCATCTTGGCCAAAATGTTGGCGGTGGCCGGAGCCACCACGGCCAAATCGCACTCCCGCGCCAAGGCGATGTGGCCGATCTCGGTTTCATCGGTTAACGAAAACAAATCTTGAAAGACGCGGTTACCCGACAAAGTCGCCACCGACAGCGGCGTCACGAAATTCTGGGCGCTTGTCGTCAAAATGCAGCGCACGTCGCAGCCTTTATCCTTCAGGCGGCGGATCAGATCCAAGGATTTATAGGCCGCGATTCCACC
>CAIYCT010000492.1 GCA_903924765.1 uncultured Rhodospirillaceae bacterium
ATCCAAATCCGCACGCATGCGTTTTTCAAGCTGATCCAGTTGACGAACCAAGGATGGCGCTACAATCGCCAGCTTATCCGCCAATACTCCCTGCCGGACGCCCTCGCCCAAACGAGCAATAAAAATGATTGGCAGCGCTTGAGACTCGGACAGCCCATGCTCGGCCAGCACCCGGTTCAACACCCGCCGGTAATTGCGGCCCAGCGTGTTGATTTGAAGCAACAAAGATTGCTCGGCCTTGATGCGGTCATCGGTCATTTTCACAATTCCAATAATTAGCGTGCTATCTAATATACATAGCACGCTAACTAATTGAAAGGGAAATTTTGCGCAGCGGGCGAGAAGGCGCCGCCTGCGCCCAACGCCATCGCGGCGGTGACCACGGTCAAACCCGCCGAGCCGCTGGTGATTGCCCGAGCGCCCGAGCCCGCTCCGGTTACCGCCGAACCCGTGCGCCCGACCGGAATATCCGGCCATTTCCCGGCGCTTGGAGGAAACCGGCACAGTCTCATTGCTGTTTCTGGTGGATGTGATGTTGGTGCTGTTGATCATTTTTCTGATCACCATTCCGGTCGTCACTCATACAGTGCCGGTCTCCTTGCCCAAGGAGACCAGCGTGTCGACCCGGACCAAGCCCGAGAACGTCAATCTGTCCGTAGATCGGGACGGACAGGTGTTCTGGAATCGCTCCCCTTCACAGGCTCTCATGGACACTAAATTTTAGAAATCGCCGACGTTAATCAACAATTTGCCGGTGTTGTCCCCCTTATACAGCAGACGAACGGCCGATTCCGCCTGTTCGATTCCTGCGATCTCGTGTAGGCGCCATTTCAATTGGCCGGTCAAATGCAACTGCGTCAACGCGCGGTAAGCCTCCGGATAGCGACTTAGGAAGTCGAAGACGATAAAACCTTGCACCTTCAGACGTTGGATCAAAATCACCGGGTAATTGGACGGTCCGACAGGGGCTTGGGTGGCGTTATAGGCCGAAATCAGCCCGCATACCGGTATGCGTCCAAACAAGTTCATGTGAGGCAAAACGGCGTCGAGAATGGCGCCGCCCACATTTTCAAAATAGATATCGATGCCCTTGGGACACAGGCGCGCCAACTCGCTGCCCACATCTTGGGATTTGTAGTCAATTGCGCCATCGAACCCCAATTCTTTAGTAATCCAGCCGCATTTCTCGGTGCCTCCGGCGATGCCGATGACCCGGCACCCCATGGCTTTGCCGATCTGTCCCACCAACGATCCCACCGCGCCCGCAGCGGTGGAGACGACCAGCGTCTCTCCGATCTTCGGCGCGCCAATATCCAATAGGCCAAAATAAGCGGTGGGGCCGACCAGATAGTAAATGGCGAAGATGTCGCGCAACGAAATGCCGGGAATGGCCGGCAAGCTCATGAAAGACGACGCCGGAGCCACACAGTAATCGCCCCACGAACCGATACCCATGACCATATCGCCCACGGCGAACGCCTTGGACTGACTGGCGACCACTCTGCCCGCCACCAAGCCGCGCATGGGATCGCCCAGCTTGACCGATGGCATATAGGAATCGGCTTCATTCATCCAAATGCGGTTGGTGGGGTCCAACGACAGATAAGCCACCTTGATGACAATTTCATCCGTTTGGGGTGTGGGGATGGGGGATGTTTGGAGAACCAGATCGCCATCGGCGATATCTCCTTGCGGCCGTTTGGCCAGTATCCAATGTCTGTTCATGTCTCTTTCCTCTCCTGGGGATGGGGTGATGGGCGTTCCCCTTAATTCCGAATTCGTGGTGATCAGACTGCCTTTAGAACGCGGTTTTGTCTTGTCCTTTCAGGGCAAGCATTTGCCGGGCTTCGTCTGGCGTGGCGATCTCTAGGGACAGTTCGTTAAGGATGGTGCGGATTTTACTGATTTGCTCAGCGCTGCTGGTCGCCAAGCGACCGGGGCCTAAGCTTAAGGAATCCTCCAAGCCGACCCGCACATTCCCGCCCAACAGCGCCGCCAATGTGGCGAACGGAATTTGATGACGGCCCGCAGCCAAGGCCGACCAGTGGAAATCGGCGCCGAATAATTTTGCTGCGGTGTCGCGCAAGTGCAGCAGATGCTCGGGCGCCGGTCCGATGCCCCCCAGAATGCCGATAACGAACTGGATGAAGAAAGGGGGCTTGGCCAATCCCCGATCGGCAAAATGTCGCAGCGTATAGAGGTGTCCGACGTCATAACATTCGAACTCGAACCGGGTGTCACATTCTTCGCCAAGGGTGCCCAAGAGCAGTTCGATGTCGGAAAAGGTATTTTTGAATAATCCGGCCCGCGTCGCTTCCAAATAGGGTTTTTCCCAATCGAATTTCCACTGGGAATAGCGTTCGGCCAAAGGAAAAATGGCGAAGTTCATGGACCCCATGTTAAGCGACGCGACTTCCGGCGAGGCTCGTTTGGCGGCGGCGATTCGCTCTTCCAACGTCATCGCCGGGCTGCCGCCGGTGGAGATGTTCAAAATGGCGTTGGTCTGTTGTTTGATGCGGGGCAGAAAGTCCATAAAGATTTCCGGGGAAGGCGTGGGGCGGCCATCCTTGGGATCGCGGGCGTGCAGGTGAATGATCGACGCGCCCGCTTCCGCCGCTGCCACCGATTCGCGAACGATATCATCGGGGGTGATCGGCAAATAGGGGGACATGCTGGGCGTGTGGATCGAGCCGGTGACGGCGCAAGAAATGATGACTTTGCGGTTTTTGGACATGCTTTTTACACCTTTGGCGTGGGCAGTTCAGACGGTGCGGTCTTGGCTAGCGTGCGAAGTTCGTTTTTCAGAACCTTTCCCGTGCTGTTTTTGGGCAGCGACTCTAGGAAGATATAGGCTTTGGGTCGCTTAAATCGGGCAATGTTATCAAGGCACAAGCGGTCAAGATCCTGATCAGAAACTCCGTCCTGGGTGTGCGAGACAACAAACGCGACAACTTCCTCGCCCCATTCCGGATGGGGGCGTCCAACCACGGCGGCTTCTCGAACCGAGGGGTGAACCAACAGCAATTCCTCGATCTCGCGGGGGTAAATGTTCATCCCGCCGCTGATGACCATGTCCTTGCTGCGGTCCAAAAGGGTCAGGAAGCCATCTTGGTCAAACGATCCGATGTCTCCCGTGCGCAACCAGCCGCCGGACAACGCCGCTTCCGTGGCCTGATCATCGTACCAATACCGCGTCATCAGAATGTCGCCACGGACGATCACCTCACCGATTTCACCTGCCGCCAAATCGCCTCCCTTGGGATCGACGACCTTGACCTCGACCCCCGTGCGGGCAACGCCGACCGACGCCAATCGTTCAAAATAGCGGGGGTGATCGACGTCGCAATGCGCCGCCTTGGACAGGCTGGTGATGGTCATGGGCGATTCGCCCTGGCCGTAGATTTGGCCTAAACAAGGCCCTAAGACGTCGAGAGCCCGGCGAATGTCGGCCTGATACATGGGGGCCCCGCCATAGATGATGGTTCTTAAATGGCTCAGGTCGGCGCTGACAAAAGCGGAAGAGGCGACAAGCTTATTGATCATTGTGGGTGCGGCAAACAGGCTGAGGCCTTTGTAGTGATTAAGCAGGTCGGCCATTTCTTCCGCGTCAAATCCGTGGCTTTCGGGGACGATGTTGTTGGCCCCTCGGGCGAAATGGACCAGGCCACACATGCCCGAGCCATGGGATTGCGGCGCGGCATGCACGACGCAATCTTCCGGACCCGGTTGATCCAAATCGGCGCAGTGGGACAGGATCATCATTAGAAGACTGCGATGGCTGAGCATGGCGCCCTTGGGTCGTCCCGTCGTGCCGCTGGTATAGAAAATCCAGGCGGTGTCGGCGGGAAGCACGTCGGCGGCCTCGACCGTGGTAACGGAGGCGTTTCGCATGTGAAGATATTTCAGATGATCCGAGGAAATGACGTCATGGAGCGAAATCAGCGCTTCGGTCAGGGGGGATATGGCGGGGGCCAAGTCTGGCGAGACGAAACATAGACAGGCCCCAGAATGCGCCAGGATGAATTCAATCTCACGGCTATGAAGCTTGGGGTTGATGGGGACCGCAATCAGTCCTGCATGCCATGCGCCGAACAGGATCTCCCAGAATTCCGGCGTGTTGGTCATGACGATGCCGATGCGGCTGCCGGGCGCAATCTTTCTGATCGTACGGAAATGATAAGACAGCGCGTTTACGCTGGCAGCCAGTTCGCGGTAGGTCGCAAAAACATTTTTTCCCAGCGACAAGGCCGGACGCTCGGGGAAGAGGCGCGCGGTTCGTTCGATCAATTGACCCAGATTCATTAAAGTCCCCCCGTTTTTATTATGGGCTATCCTCTGGTTGTTGCAGTGCCTATGCCAGTTTTTTGCCAGGGGACGTGAAAAAAATATTGTTTGATATCAATGAAGTGTATGCGCTGTACGGAAAGCCCATCCGGAGGAGTTCGGAATCTGGACGTGCCCCGGCATGAATGTTCCAAAACTCGCTCCCCGATCAGCCCCCCCAACTCCCCCCCCTAATTCTTGCTGCTAAACAAAGAGAA
>CAIYCT010000493.1 GCA_903924765.1 uncultured Rhodospirillaceae bacterium
CATCGCGCAGATCCTCGATGCGGCCATTGGTGCAAGAGCCGATGAACACCACGTCCACCGCGATATCCGTGGCCTTTTGACCGGCCGTCAGCCCCATATACTCCAGCGACCGTTCCACCGCCTTGCGCTTGCCTTCATCGGCGATCTTGGCCGGATCGGGCACCAGACCTGTGATGGGAATGACATCCTCGGGGCTGGTGCCCCAGGTCACTTGCGGGACCAGATCGGAGGCATTCAGCACGATCTCGCTGTCGAACACCGCGCCCTCGTCGGTCTTCAGAGTCTTCCAGTAGGACATGGCCGCTTCCCACAGCGCACCCTTGGGGGCTTGGGGACGGCCCATCACATAGGCGAATGTGGTTTCATCCGGAGCGATCAGACCGGCGCGGGCACCGCCCTCGATGGTCATGTTGCACACGGTCATGCGGCCTTCCATGGACAACGACCGGATGGCCTCGCCCGCATACTCGATCACATAACCGGTGCCGCCAGCGGTGCCAATCTTGCCGATGATCGCCAACACGATGTCCTTGGCGGTGACGCCGTCGGCCAGTTGACCGTTGACCGTCACCCGCATGTTCTTGGCCGGGTTCTGGATCAAGGTTTGGGTGGCCAGCACATGTTCGACCTCGCTGGTGCCGATGCCGAAGGCCAAGGCCCCGAACGCCCCGTGGGTCGAGGTATGGCTGTCGCCGCAGACGATGGTGGCGCCCGGCAAGGTGAAGCCCTGCTCGGGTCCGACGATATGAACCACACCCTGGCGAATGTCGTCCATGGGGTAATAGGTTACGGCGAAATCGCGGGCGTTTTGCTCCAGGGTTTCCACCTGAATGCGGCTTTCCTCGTTCTCGATGCCCTTGGACCGGTCGGTGGTCGGCACATTATGGTCGGCCACGGCCAGGGTCAGTTCGGGATGGCGCACTTTGCGGCCCGCCATGCGCAGCCCTTCGAACGCTTGAGGGCTGGTCACTTCATGAACCAGATGGCGGTCAATGTAGATCACGCAGGTGCCGTCTTGCTGACGGTCAACCAAATGCGAGTCCCATATCTTGTCAAACAGAGTGCGCGGCTTGCTCATCGTTCCTCGGTCCTTAAGCTTTAGACACTGGCTTTATTCAGCCCTCGCCGGGCTCGCACCGGATGCTTTCAAGCATCGCTCATGACAAACGATGCAGACGCGTCAGGCTCCCGAGCCGTAGAAGCGGGATGATTTAACCCAAAACCATCCCGCTTTAAACCTCTTATTCGCCGGTAGCTTCCGGAGCGGCTGCCGATGCGGCGGCTGCCGCGGCGGCTTCAACCTTCTCGGCGGCGGCGGCCTGAGCCGAGCGAACCTTCTCGGCAGCAATGGCTTCGCGTTCGGCGGCATTGACCTTGGCGGAATAACCAGTGGTCTGTTCGGCGATACGGGCCGATTTGCCGCGACGATCACGCAGGTAGTACAGCTTAGCACGACGAACGTCGCCGCGACGCACCACTTCGATCGAAGCGACGTTGGGCGAATACAGCGGGAAGATACGCTCCACGCCTTCGCCGTAGGAAATCTTGCGCACCACGAACGAGCTGTTCAGCCCGTCATTCTTGCGGGCGATGCAAACGCCTTCATAGGCTTGCAGACGCTCGCGCGTGCCTTCGATCACCTTCACGTTCACCTTCAAGGTGTCGCCGGGGGCGAATTCGGGAATGGTCTTGCCTTCGGTCAATTTGGCGACCTGTTCGGTCTCCAGTTGCTTAATGATGCTCATAACTCACTTACCCTCCGTCCTGGATCGGATTTCCCGTCATTTGGAAACGCGATCATTTGTCAACTTTCTTGGCTTCAACATACCGGTCCCACAGGTCCGGGCGTTGTCGCCGGGTTACGTCCTCGGCCTGGCGCTGGCGCCATGCCTTGATCTTTTCGTGGTGACCGGACACCAACACCTCCGGCACCTCCAACCCCTCCCACACCTGGGGCCGGGTATAGTGGGGATATTCCAACAATCCCCGCTCAAAACTCTCCTCGTCGCCCGACTGCTCGCTGCCCATGACGCCTTTCAACAAACGCACCACGGCATCCAGCACGATCAGGGCGGCCGGCTCGCCGCCGGACAAAACCACATCGCCGATGCTGACCTCTTGGGCCCCTTCGGCTTCGATCACCCTTTGGTCGATTCCTTCGAACCGGCCACACAACACCTTCACTCCCGGCCCTTGAGCCAAATCCCGAACCATCGCTTGGTTCAAAACCCGCCCCCTCGGGGTCAGGAAAATCAACGGCCCCGGCAGGTCCTTGATCGAGCGGATGGACGCCGCAACCACATCGGGCCGCATCACCATTCCCGCTCCCCCGCCGCAGGGCGTGTCATCCACTGTCCGATGCTTATCCGTGGCAAAATCCCGGATGTTCACCGTCTTCAGACTCCACACCCCGTCCGTTAACGCCCGTCCCGCCAAGGACAGACCCAACGGGCCAGGAAACATTTCCGGGTACAAGGTCAAGACGGTGGCTTGCCACGTCATGGCGCCTCCTGATCCTCGTCACCTTCGGCCTCGAAAGCCGTTTCCTCATCCTTCTCATCGGGGGCATAAACCGGCGGTTCAACCACCACTAGCTTTGCCCCCACATCCACCTGGGGAACCGCTGCCTTGGTGAAAGGCACCATCAATTCCCCACTCTTGCCTTTAATCTCGAGCACCTCGCCGGCGCCGAAATCGTAAACATTGCTGACGGCTCCCAACAGCAGACCTTGGGGACTTTCCACCCGGCAGCCGATTAAATCGGCCACCAAATACTCATCCTCGTCCACCTTGGGCAGATTATTGCGGTCCACATACAGCTTTGTGCCCTTAAGGGCCTCGGCCTGCGTGCGATCCGCAACTCCGTCCAGCGCGACCAGAGCCAGTCCCTTGGACACACCCTGTACCCGCGCGTTAAACCGCTTCTGTCCGCTTTCGTCCCGCACCGGCCCATAGGCCCTCAAATTCTGGGGTTGGTCGATGAAGCACTTGACGCGAACGCCTCCCTTTATGCCGTGCGCGCCGACGATGACGCCGATGCACACCCAGGGAGAGACCGAAGCCAAAGCCTTTCCTTATTCCCCGGCTTCAGCCGCAGCTTCCGGAGCGGGAGCGGCGGCGGCTTCAGCAGCAGCAGCGGCGGCAGCCACTTCGGCGGCGGCCTTGGCGGCAGCGGCTTCAGCGGCATCGGCTTGATCCTTCAAGCGCTGCTGGGCCTTGGCCTTGGGCTGCGACTGCTTGGTCTGTTCGGGACGGACTTGCGCCTTGACCAAACCCTTATCCGCCAACATGCGGCTCAGACGGTCGGTGGCTTGGGCTCCATTGGCCAGCCAATATTTGACGCGCTCTTCATCCAGAGTGAAGCGTTCGGCGTGATCCTGAGGGACCATGGGATTGTAGGTGCCCACCTTCTCGATGAAGCGACCGTCGCGCGGGCTGCGCGCGTCGGCAATCACGACACGATAAAAAGGGTGCTTCTTTGCGCCAGCGCGGGCGAGACGAATTTTCAACGACATGCTAAGGTTTTCCCTCCAACAAAATATAACGAAATCTACCTACCGAAACGCCCACCACCCATGCCGGGCGGCATCAAGCCTCCCAGACCGTGACGGGCGAATCCCTTCACACCCAGCTTCGAGGCCTTCTTCATAACGTCGGCCATCTGCTGGAATTGCTTCAAAAGTTTGTTGACGTCCTGGACGTCGGTGCCCGATCCAGCAGCGATCCGGCGCTTGCGCGAGGCCTTGATCAAATCGGGATTGCGGCGTTCCTTGATGGTCATGGACAAAATGATCGCCTTTTGGCGGCCCATGGCCTTGTTGTCGATATTGGCATTCTTCAACTGATCGCCCATCTTGCCCAGGCCCGGCAGCATGGCTACGATGCCCTTAAGGTCGCCCATCTTCTCAACTTGCTTCAACTGGGTCAGCATGTCTTCAAGGTCAAACTTGCCTTTTTGAATGCGCTTGGCCAGCTTCTCGGCTTCATCCTGCTCGAAGGTGGACATGGCTTTCTCGACCAGCGAGACCACGTCGCCCATGCCCAGAATGCGGCCCGCCAAACGGTCGGGGTGGAACACCTCCAACGCGTCTAGCTTTTCGCCCAAGCCCAAATACTTGATCGGCCGTCCGGTGACTTGGCGCATGGACAAGGCCGCACCGCCTCGGCTGTCGCCATCGACCCGGGTCAACACAATGCCGGTCACGCCGACCTTTTCATTAAACTCGCGAGCCAACACCACCGCGTCCTGACCGGTCATGGCGTCGGCCACCAACAGGGTTTCATGCGGGTTGACCGCATCGCGCACGGCGGCCACCTCGGCCATCAACTCCTGATCGATATGCAAGCGACCGGCGGTGTCCAAAATCACCACGTCGTAGCCTTCTCGTCGGCCCACATCCATGGCCCGCTTGGCGATGGCCACCGGCATTTCACCGGCGACGATGGGCAGCGAGCCCACTTGGGCCTGTCCAGCCAAAATCTCCAATTGCTGCTGCGCCGCCGGACGATACACGTCCAACGAGGCCAGCAGAACTTTCTTGCGGTCAGCCTTTAATCGCACCGCCAATTTGGCCGAGGTGGTAGTCTTGCCCGAGCCTTGCAAGCCAACCATCAACACCGGCACCGGCGGAACAGCTTGCAGATCCAGTCCGGCGGCAACGCCCTCGGCGCCGCCCAAAACCGCCACCAATTCGTCATGGACGATCTTGACCACCATCTGGCCGGGCGTGATCGAACGCAGCACGTCTTGTCCGACAGCGCGGTCCTTGACCTTGGCGATGAAATCCTTGACCACCGGCAATGCGACGTCGGCTTCCAGCAACGCCACGCGAACCTCGCGCAGCGCTTCGGTCACGTCGGTTTCGGTCAGCGCGCCGCGTCCGGTGAGCTTGCCGAATACCTTGGTCAGACGATCGCTAAGCGACTGAAACATCCAAATCCCAATAAAAAGGGCCCAAACGAAAACGCGCCGGTGCGCGTAATTTCGCGGACCGACGGGCCTTGACATCAAGGCGGTGATCTCCAGATTTCTGAAGAAGGCAGCTTTCTTAGCGCCAAGCCTCCTCCGAGTCAAGGAATATCACCCTCTAGAAAAAACGGCATATGGGTTGATTAGTGTTTTCGGAGGGGGAGGATGCGGCTATAGTGCGCATTAAGGAATCGAATAAGATTAGGGGACGTGATGTCCGAAGCGGACAATCAGCAGCGCTATCGCACTTTGATCGATTTGGGCATCGCCCTGTCGGCGGAACGCAATCATGACCGGTTGATGGAATTGATCCTGAAAGGGGCCAAATCCATGACCAATGCGGATGGCGGGACCCTGTACACCATGACCGAAGACCGCAACGCGCTGCGGTTTGAAATCATGCTCAACGACACCCTGAAAGTCGCCATGGGCGGCACCACCAGCAATCCCATTCCTTTCTATCCCTTGAAGCTGTATGGCGAAGACGGCAGTCCCAATCACAAAAACGTGTCCAGCTATTGCGCGCTGGAAGGTAAGACCGTCAATATCGCCGACGCTTACAATGCCGAACATTTCGATTTTTCCGGCACCAAGGCGTTCGATAGCAAGACCGGGTATCGCTCGAAATCATTTTTGACCGTGCCGCTGAAAAACCGCGACGGTATCGTCATCGGCGTCTTGCAACTGATCAACGCGCGGGCCGAAGACGAGTCGGTGATCGAATTCTCGTCCGAAATATCGCCCTTGATCGAGGCCTTGGCCAGTCAAGCCGCCGTCGCCATGGACAATTCCAATTTGATCCAGGCGCAAAAGCGATTGTTCCAAGCCTTCATCAAATTGCTTGCCGGCGCAATCGACGCCAAAAGCCCGTATACCGGCGGACACTGTAATCGCGTGCCGGTCATCACCGAGATGTTGACCCGCGCAGCCTTCGAGCAGACCGAGGGGCCGTTCGCCGATTTCAGCCTGACCGAGGATGAATGGTACGAACTGCAAATCGCCTCGGACCTGCACGATTGCGGAAAGGTCACCACACCCGAATACGTGGTCGACAAGGCCACCAAGCTGGAAACCATCTACAACCGCATCCATGAAATCCGCATGCGGTTCGAAGTGCTGAAACGCGACGCCACCATCCAATGCCAAGAAAAGATTCTGGCTGGCGGCGACCCTGATCTGCTGAAAGCGGATTTGCAGGCGCTGCACCAAACCTTGGATGAAGAATTCACCTTCGTCGCCGAGTGCAATGTGGGCGGCGAGTTCATGGCCCCCGAAAAAGTCGAACGACTGAACAAAATCGCCGACCGCACCTGGGTGCGCACTTTGGATGACCGCTTGGGCATCTCTAACGACGAAGCGCGCTTCCGCACTGAACCCGAGCCGCCGCCGCCGGTGGTGGAACATCTTCTGGCCGACAAGAAATGGCACCTTGTCCCGCACGAAAAGCCCATCGACACCGAAAAATATGTGGCCGAAGGCATCAAGGTGTTCCCGCCAGAATATCGTTTCAATCGCGGCGAGCTTTACAATCTGTCCATCTCGCGCGGGACCTTGACCAACGAAGACCGCTTCTTGATCAACGATCACATTATCCAATCCATCATGATGCTGCGCTCGCTGCCCTTCCCCAAATCCCTGGCGCGGATTCCGGAAATCGCCGGCGGCCACCACGAAAAGATGGACGGCACCGGCTATCCCAAGCGCTTGAAGCGCGAAGAGATGAGCGTGCCCGCCCGGGCCATGGCCATCGCCGACATTTTCGAGGCCTTGACCGCCGCCGACCGCCCGTACAAAAAACCCAAGAAGCTGTCCGAAGCCATCAAGATTCTCTCCTTCATGGTCAAGGATCAACATGTGGACCCCGACCTGTTCCAATTGTTCCTGACGTCGGGCATCTGGAAACGCTATGCGGATGAATACTTGATGCCCGAACAGGTGGACGAGGTGGACATCTCGGTCTATCTCCCGAAAGCGGCGGAATAGGCTTGCCGATTAGGCAATCTCCCTTGTAGGTTGGACCCTCACCCCTACACTCAGTGGAGATTTTTGACATCGTGTCGCACGCTACCCCTAACTTTGGCTTCGGCATCTCGTTCCAATCCCTGTATCAGCGCGACGGCCTTGCCGCCATTGACCAAGCGTTCAAATCCGAACTGACCCAGGCCGACGCCGATCTTGCCGCCCGCCTGGACGCCGCCCGCGCCAATCCCGACGCCGTTTCGGTCAAAGACGAATCCGATCTGATCGTCGCCCTGGCCCCGCATGTGGACGATTTCATCGGCAGCCTATTCGGCGTGAAGGCCGAACTCTCCGCCCAACGGGAAAAGCAAGACAATCTGGCGCCGCTTTATGAAGTGAAGCGCCAATTCGTCCAGCGCCGCGCCTTGAAGGAAATCAACGCTGAACAAGCCAAGGCCCTGAACGGCCCCCAGTTGGAAGCGCAAGTGTCGCTTTTGATCGGCGGGCCGGTGGACGAATTGTCCTTCGCCAAGGCCGTGCTGAGCTGGTTGGACAATGCCGACGCCCATAAGGACGCTCTGGCAGTCGCCGCGCAATGGGCCGCCTGGAAGGTCCATGGACAGCTCAGCCCTCATCACAACACGGTGTTGTTCCGCATCCCGGAAAAGCGCGATCCACTGGCCTTGGTGCCGGTGCGCTCCATCGAAGGACCGGGAGGCGTGCCCGCTTACGACTTCCCGCCCGAAGCCCAACGCGCCCGTAACGGTTTCGATCTGACCGATCACGGCTGCGATTTGGCGGGCGGCCTGGACCAAGTCAATTACTGCATTTTGTGCCATCACCAGGGCAAGGACAGCTGCTCGAAGGGTCTGACTGACAAGAAGACCGGCGAAATCGCCAAGAGTGCGGTGGGCGTGTCGCTGCTGGGCTGCCCGCTGGAAGAGAAAATTTCCGAGATGCACGAAGCCCGATCCAAGGGCGTGCTGGCGGGGTCGTTGGCCATCGCCATCATCGACAATCCGCTGGTGGCTGGAACCGGACACCGCATCTGCAACGATTGCATGGCCGCGTGCATCTATCAGGGCCAGAACCGCGATGCGGTGGACATTCCTCAATCTGAATCCCGCACCTTGAAGGACGTTCTAGATCTGCCATGGGGCTTTGAAATCTACGCCCTGCTGACCCGCTGGAATCCCTTGAACATTCGCCGCCCCCTGCCCAAGCCCGTCACGGGTTCCAAGGTGCTGGTGGTGGGCATGGGACCTGCCGGATCGGCCCTGTCTCACCATCTGTTGCAAGACGGCCATGTGGTGGTGTCCATCGACGGTTTGAAGGTCGAGCCGCTGCCGCCCGAACTGTCCGGCGTGGATCTGCGCGGCAACCGCGTGCCGTTCAAACCCATCAAGGACGTGCAGGATCTATGGGAACCGTTGGGCGACCGCATCTTGTACGGTTTCGGCGGCGTGGCCGAATACGGCATCACTGTCCGCTGGGACAAAAACTTCCTGAAGATCATCCGTCTGCTGCTGGAACGCCGCGACGATTTCGCCATGTATGGCGGCGTGCGTTTCGGCGGCGGCATCACCTTTGAACAAGCCTTCGCAATGGGCTTCGATCACGTCGCGCTGGCTACCGGCGCGGGCAAACCCACCATTTTGGACATGCCCAACGGTCTGGTGCGCGGCGTGCGCCAAGCGTCCGATTTCCTGATGGCGTTGCAACTGACAGGGGCCGGTCGCAAGGACACTTTGGCCAATCTGCAAGTGCGGTTGCCGGTTGTGGTGATCGGCGGCGGACTGACCGCCATCGACGCATGCACCGAGGCCTTGGCCTATTATCCGGTTCAGGTGGAGAAGTTCTTGACCCGCTACGAAGCCCTGGTCGCCGCGAACGGCGCGGACTCGGTCAAGACCGGTTGGAACGAAGAAGACAATGAGATCGCCACCGAATTCATCTCCCACGCCCAAGCCATTCGTGCCGAGCGCAAGGACGCCTTGGAACAAGGCCGGGCACCACGGATACGCGAACTTCTTGACAGCTGGGGTGGCGGCACCTTGGCCTATCGCCGCCGTCTGATCGATAGCCCCGCCTATCGCAATTTCGAAGAAGTCAACAAGGCCATGGAAGAAGGCATCCGCTTCGCCGAACAACTGACTCCGGTGGCGGTGGAAACAGATCATTACGGTGCCGCAATGACGCTACGGGTCAAGGATAGCAAAGGGGTTGAACATCATGTCCCCGCCCGCTCAATCATCGTCGCGGCGGGAACCGTTCCGAATACGACTCTGGCCCGCGAGCAGGACGGCATCCATCTGAACGGCAAGTACTTCCAGGCTGTTGACGAAGACGGCAACGCCGTGACACCCGAAGCCAAATCTAAACCATCGGCTGTAAATATCTTGATGAGCGTCGATGGTCTGGATGGCCAGGTTAGCTTCTTCGGCGACCTGCACCCCTCGTTCGCGGGCAACGTGGTTTCGGCCATGGCCTCGGCCAAGCAGGGCTATCCGATCATCACCCGCGCCCTGTCCAAGCGACCCAAAAGCACTGTCAGCCGCGACCAGCTATTCCGCTCCCTCAATGACGGGCTGCATGCGCAGGTGCATTCGATCACCCGCCTCACCCCGACCATCGTCGAGGTTGTGGTGCATGCTCCGTTCGCCGCTCGGGCATTCGAACCGGGTCAGTTCTATCGGTTGCAGAATTTTGAGGCTGGCGCTCCGCGAGCCAAGGATACTGTGCTGGCCATGGAAGGCTTGGCCCTGACCGGGGCTTGGACCGACACCGACAAAGGCTTGGTCGGCTTGATCGTGCTGGAGATGGGCGGTTCCTCCAATCTGGTGACCCGGTTGAAAGAAGGCGAATCGGTGGTGCTGATGGGTCCGACCGGCGCGCCCACCGAGACGCCTTCGGGCGAAACTGTACTGTTGGCTGGCGGCGGTTTGGGCAATGCGGTGCTGTTCTCCATCGGTCGCGCCTTCCGCGCCGCCGGGTCCAAGGTGCTGTATTTCGCCGGGTATCGCGAGTCCAAGGACCGCTTCAAGATCGAAGACATTGAAGCCGCCGCCGATATCGTGGTGTGGTGCGTGGATCGCGGCGAGGCATTCTCGCCCAACCGTCCCCTGGACCGCACCTTCGTCGGCAACATCGTCGAGGCCATCGCCGCCTATGGCGAGGGCACGCTGGGGCCGGTCACCGTCCCATTAAGCGACGTGGGCCGCATCATCGCCATCGGATCGGACCGCATGATGTCGGCTTTGGCCAAGGCCCGGCACAACCGCTTGGCCCCGTTGTTGAAGCCGGACCATATCGGCGTAGGGTCGATCAACTCGCCCATGCAGTGCATGATGAAGGAAATCTGCGGCCAGTGCCTGCAACGCCATCGCGATCCGCATACCGGCGACGAGGTGACGGTGTTCACCTGCTTCAATCAGGATCAGGAACTTGACCGGGTGGATTTCGACAATCTGGCCGACCGCCTGTCTCAGAACGCCCTGTCGGAAAAGATCACCAAGGCCTGGATCGCTCACTGCA
>CAIYCT010000494.1 GCA_903924765.1 uncultured Rhodospirillaceae bacterium
GCTCGCGCCCGCAGCTTCGCCCTCAATATCTTGCGCAAAAACCGAACCACAAACATTGCACAGGCCCTCTGGAACGGGGCTCTCAGCATCGATCACATTCTCGCCTACGAGGCTATCTGATTAGCGTTAAACAGCCCTGGGCATTACAAGGACTTAACAGACGGCTTCGTCCAGAGCCTCCCTATGAAGTTTAGATGACACCTCTGTGAGACAGCAAAATGCAACAAGCGTTATAGTGGTGTTGGTCGACAAAAACTTCACAACCTCCCCAAGGGCAATTGGTGCAGCACGTTCAGGCGGAAACCCATATCTGTTTCATCCAGTCTGTGATCCTAAGCTGTGTTCATTTAACACGTCGAACAAGGTTGCAAAGGGTATGTTAAAAGGACTTAACCCATGACTTTGTCCAAAGCCTCTTTATGAAGTCTAGCGGACACCTCTGTGAAACAGCAAAATGCAACCAGCTTCAAAGAGGTGTTGGTCGATAAAAACTTCATAACTTCCCCAACGGCAATTGGTGCAGCACGTTCAGGTGGAAACCCATATATTCCGTAAGCGTCCGATCCTAACCGCATGCCCCTGAGCATCGAAATCGCCGACAATGGCCCACTGAATTTTCGTGGGTAGATTGGGTATGGATGATTTGAAGGATCGCGACGGCAAGCGTCGTACATGGTCAAAGTCGGAGAAGCGTCGGATTATAGCCGAGGCATTGGCACCAGGTGCGCGTTCTATTGATGTAGCTCGCAAGCATACTCTTAATCTGAATTTATTGTACACTTGGTGTCGTCCGTTTCGGAAGAAACTGACTGCGAATGCAGGTGGCACGGCGATTGTTCCGATTGAAATCCGGGAATCCGCCCCTTCGGCACCGCCCTCGACACCTGGTCATCTGATGTCAATTATCATGCCGTCCGGCATCCGGGTGGAATTGGACAGTTCCGCTGACGAGGTGATTTTGAAGCGGGTGTTCTCCGTCTTGCAGGGTGCAGGATGATTGGCTCATTGGCGGGGGCAAAATGCTATCTGGTCTGCCAACCGGTCAGCATGCGCAAGGGGATGGATGGCTTGGCGGCGGAGGTTGCGCATGTTCTGAAGATGGACCCACATTGCGGTCAACTCTTCATGTTTAGAGGCAAGCGTGGCGACTATCTTAAACTGCTTTATTGGGACGGTTCCGGCCATTGCCTGTTTGCCAAACGGCTTGAGAAAGGCCGTTTCGTCTGGCCGCCGATTGTCGATGGTCGGCTGCAATTATCGCCCGCTCAGATGTCATTGCTGTTGGAAGGAATCGATTGGCGCAGGACGGTTGTTCCTGACCAACCGGAGCCGCCATCGGCGGTTTAAAATGGCGGAAACGCTGGGAAGTTCATGGCTTTTTAAGCGGCTTTTTGTTACAAAAGGCTATGAACTTTGCTCCTCCACCTCTGCCGTCCGACCCCGAAGAATTGCGCGCTTTTGCTGTGATGCTGCAGGCCGAACTTTATGCCAAGACGCTTTATATTGAGAAGATCAAGGCGCAACTTGCAGCGTTGCGCCGAGCCAACTTCGGTCGCTCTTCGGAAAAACTGGAGCGGGACATTACCCAGCTTGAGTTGCTGTTGGGCGATCTGGAAGAAGGCGATGCCGAGAGCAAGGCCCGGACCAAGGCCACCAATCCAAAGCCTTCTGAAACAGGCGATCCATCCCCGCCACCATCGAGGGGCCGCAAGCCGTTACCGGATCATCTGCCTCGCGAGACCGTGACGCATGAGACGGCTTGCGTTTGCCCCAAATGCGGCGGTGCCAAGTTCAGCAAGATTGGTGAGGATCAACGCGAAGTTCTGGAATATGTGCCATCGCACTTCAAGGTCATTGTTCATGTGCGGCCCAAGATGAGCTGTCGTGGGTGTGAAACCATTCTTCAATCACCGATGCCCTCACTGCCGATCGAACGCGGACGGCCTGGTGCC
>CAIYCT010000495.1 GCA_903924765.1 uncultured Rhodospirillaceae bacterium
GGATGATCTTAGATTTTAATCATCCCACTACAGCCGACATTGAGGCGGTGGTCCCTAGCTCGCTGAACCTGAACGCGGAGCGTTCAAGCAGCCAGACAGCTGCGCCCGGCGATGGCATGGCATTAAAATAGAGCGTGATGAGTTAAGGTCACCATGCTCTAAGGTTACTTAGGAGCGATCACCATGACCATTTGGCGGCCTTCCATTTTGGGGAATTGTTCGACCTTGCCCAATTCTTCCAAGTCGCCCCGAACGCGATCCAGCACCTTGACGCCCAGATCCTGGTGCGCCATTTCGCGACCACGGAACCGCAACGTCACCTTGACCTTGTCCCCTTCTTCCAGGAACTTGATCATGCTGCGCATTTTGATGTTGTAATCGTTGTCGTCGATGTTGGGGCGCAGCTTGATCTCTTTGATCTCGATGACCTTCTGCTTCTTGCGCGCCTCGGCCTTGCGCTTCTGGGACTCGTATTTGAATTTTCCGAAATCCAGAATCTTGCACACGGGCGGGTCGGCGTTGGGCGAGACCTCGACCAAATCCAGTCCAGCTTCCTCGGCCATGGTCAGGCCTTCGCGAATGCTGACGACCCCAATCATTTCTCCATCAGCGCCCACCAGGCGTATGGAGCGGGCTTCGATCTCTCGGTTGACGCGGGGACCTTCGGGAGGTTTGGCCTGCGTCTGTGTATGCGGTCTAGCTATGAACTCTTCTCCATCGGCATAAGAAAAACACGGCGCACCCCCGAAGAACTGATTCCAGTTGGTCCAAGGACACGCCACAAAAAGTCAAGCGGCGTTACGATGGCGGCTGTGACTGAGCCTTTAGTGTATCCACTGCCAGTTCAAGCGCAAGCACTTCTTGATCATTGCTGCCCAATCGACGGATCGCCACGGTCCGCTCTTCCGCCTCGCGCCGTCCGACCACCAGCAAAACCGGGGTTTTCGCCACGGAATGTTCACGAACTTTGTAGGTGATTTTCTCGTTGCGCAGATCCAGCTCGACCCGGATTCCGGCTTCTTTTAGGATCTGGGCCACTTCGGTGGCGTAAACGTCCGCGTCCGAGACGATGGTGGCAACCACCACTTGCACGGGGGCCAACCACAACGGGAAACGTCCGGCATGATGTTCGATCAAGATGCCAAGAAAGCGTTCGAACGATCCCAGAACAGCCCGGTGCAGCATGACGGGGCGCTTTTTGGTGCCGTCCTCGGCGTCGTAATGAGCGTCCAGGCGTTCGGGCAGAACAAAGTCCACCTGCAATGTGCCGCATTGCCAATCGCGGCCGATGGCGTCGCGCAGGACGAATTCCAGCTTAGGACCGTAGAACGCGCCTTCGCCGGGATTGAGCGCGACCTCAAGCCCCGCCGCCTTGGATGCGTCCAGCAACGCGCCTTCGGCCTTGTCCCAGGTGGAATCCTCGCCCGCCCGCTTGGTCGGACGGTCCGAGAACTTGACCCGCACATCGGTAAAGCCGAAATCGGCGTAGATGTCTTTCAGCAATTGGCAGAAGGCGATGGTCTCGCTGGTGATCTGATCCTCGGTACAGAAGATATGGGCATCGTCCTGGGTAAAGGCCCGCACCCGCATAATGCCGTGCAACGCGCCCGACGGCTCGTAGCGGTGGCATGACCCAAACTCGGCCATGCGGTAGGGCAAATCGCGATAGCTTTTGATGCCCTGGCGGAAGATTTGCACATGGCAGGGGCAGTTCATGGGCTTGACCGCCAGATGGCGATCGTCCTGGGTATGGACCGTGAACATGCTTTCGGCGAATTTGTCGGCGTGGCCAGAAGCCTCCCACAAAGAAAAATCCACCAATTGCGGGGTTTTGACTTCTTGGTAGTCGTTGGCTTCCAGACGGCGTCGCATATAGGATTCCACCGTCCGCCACAGGCTCCAGCCTTTGGGATGCCAGAACACCGCGCCGACCGCTTCTTCTTGCTGATGGAACAAGCCCATCTCGCGTCCGATGCGGCGATGATCGCGTTTCTCGGCTTCTTCCAACATGACCAAATAGGCATCCAAATCCTTTTGGTCAAACCAAGCGGTGCCATAAATGCGTTGGAGCATCTCGTTCTTGGAATCGCCGCGCCAATAGGCCCCGGCCAGCTTCATCAGCTTGAACGCCTTGCCCAGTTTGGCAGTGGACGGCAGATGGGGGCCGCGACACAGATCGATGAAAGCGCCTTGGCGATAGAGCGAGATTTTCTGATCGGCGGGGATCGCGCCGATGATCTCGGCCTTGTAATGCTCGTTCAGTCCTTTGAAGAATTCCACCGCCGCATCGCGGTCCCACACTTCGCGGGTGATGGCTTCGTTGCGATCGACGATCTCGCGCATCTTGGCTTCGATCCGCTCCAGATCATCGGGAGCAAAGGGAGTCTTGCGGGCGAAATCGTAATAGAAACCATTCTCGATGGACGGTCCGATGGTCACTTGGGTGTCAGGATACAGTTCCTTGACCGCTTCGGCCATAACGTGAGCGGCGTCGTGACGAAGCAATTCCAGCGCTTCCGGATCTTTGGCTGTGACGATGGCCAAGGCGCAATCCTTGTCCAGCGTCAGCGACGCGTCGCACAATTGCCCATCGACCCGCACCGCCAAGGTGGCCTTGGCCAAACTGGGACCGATATCCTTCGCCACATCCATGCCGGTGACCGGACCGGCATATTCGCGAACCTTGCCGTCGGGAAGCGTAATAGCAACCATGAAACCTGCTTTCCTGCCCAAAAAGAAACACCGCACACTAAGGTGTTTAACGGTCAAGTCAAGGGATCGGCCACCTAATGGGTTGAACACGATAAATGTTCATGGTATGTACTCACCCATGACACATCCATCAGGCACATTGACTCAGGCGCAAAAATTAGATTGGTTGCGGCTGATTCGCAGCGAAAACGTTGGCCCGCGCACCTTTCAGAAATTGCTGTTCCATTTCGGCGATCCGGGCCGCGCCTTGGACAATCTGCCCGATATGGCCAAGCGCGGCGGCAGATCCAAACCCATCCGCACCTGCCCCAAGGACGAGGCCATCCGAGAATTGGAGCAGGGCCATAAATTGGGCCACACGTTGCTGGCGCAGGTGGAAAACGCCTATCCCCGGCTGTTGGCAGAAATCGAGGATGCACCGCCAGTTTTGTGGGCCTGCGGCGATCTGGGATTGCTGAATCGCCCGACCATCGCCATGGTCGGAGCCAGGAACGCCTCGCTCAACGGCCGCAACCTGACCCGCCGATTGGCCTCCGATTTGGGCCGCGCCGGGCTGGTGGTGGCATCGGGCCTAGCACGGGGCATCGACGCCAGCGCCCATGAAGGCTCCATGTCCACGGGCACTATCGCCGTCATGGCGGGTGGCTTGGACGTGGTTTATCCGCCCGAGCATACGGATTTGTATCGTTCCGTGCTTGAAACCGGCGTTGTCATCGCCGAAATGCCGCCCGGCACCCAACCGCAAAGCGGGCACTTTCCTCGCCGCAACCGCATCGTGTCAGGCGTGGCCCTGGGGGTCGTGGTGGTGGAGGCATCGCTGAAATCAGGCTCGCTGATCACCGCCAAGATGGCGCTGGACCAAGGACGCGAGGTTTTCGCCGTTCCCGGCTCGCCCCTGGACCCCAGGGCGCAAGGTCCCAACGACCTGTTGCGTCATGGCGCCACCCTGACCGAAACAGTTGCCGACATCTTGGACTCCCTGGCCCCCCGACTTCATCGCCCCCTATCGGAACCAGATTCCCCTCTTGCGCCCCAAGCCAATCCAACGGTTTTCAGCGAGCACGACCTACGGTCGGCGCAGGATGCGATTCTAGAATGTTTGGGATTCGCCCCCGTGACGGTTGACGAAATCATTCGCCAATGCCAATTGTCTCCTGCATTGGCGTCTTTGGTCCTGCTGGAATTGGAATTGGCGGGGCGCTTGGAACGTCAGACGGGCAACCGGGTATCCTTAGTATCGGACTAAAGCCAGATGAAAGTCCTTGTCGTCGAGTCTCCGGCCAAGGCCAAGACTATTAACAAATATTTGGGCAGCGACTTCACCGTGGTGGCGTCCTATGGGCACATCCGTGACCTGCCGGCCAAAGACGGCAGCGTGCGGCCCGACGATGGGTTTTCCATGGATTGGGAAACCGATCCCAAATCGGAAAAGCACATCAAGGAAATCGCCCAGGCCCTTAAAGGTGCCGACAAACTGTTTCTGGCCACCGATCCGGATCGCGAGGGCGAGGCCATTTCGTGGCATGTTCGCAAGGTTCTGGAAGAGCGCAAGGCCCTGAAGGGCATCGACGTCAAGCGGGTGGTGTTCAACGAAATCACCAAAAGCGCCGTGCTGGACGCCATGCGCAATCCGCGCGAGATCGACCAGCAATTGGTTGACGCCTATTTGGCCCGCCGCGCCTTGGATTATTTGGTGGGGTTCACCCTATCGCCGGTTCTGTGGCGCAAACTGCCCGGTTCGCGTTCGGCTGGCCGGGTGCAATCAGTGGCGCTGCGGCTGATCTGCGAGCGGGAAGCGGAAATCGAGAAATTCCGCAGCCAAGAATATTGGACCGTCGCCGCTGATCTGAAGACGCCCCGGGGCGACACCGTCGCGTTCGCGCTGACCCATTTGAACGGCGCCAAACTAGACAAATTCGATCTGGGCGACGAGGCCGCAGCCCTGAAGGCCAAAACCGCCATCGAAGCGGATACTTTTGCGGTGGCCAAGATCGAGCGCAAGAAATCCAAGCGCCATCCGTTCCCGCCCTTCACCACTTCGACCTTACAGCAAGAGGCCGGCCGCAAACTGCATTTGTCCGCTCAGCGCACCATGCAACTGGCACAGCGCCTGTATGAAGGCATCGAGTTGAGCGGCGAAACCGTCGGTCTGATCACCTATATGCGGACTGACGGCGTGCAGATGGCGGCGGAAGCCATTGCCGCCTCGCGCGCCATGATCGATCAGGAATACGGCAAGGCCTACGTGCCGGACTCGCCGCGCCTATACAAGACCAAGGCCAAGAACGCCCAAGAAGCCCACGAATGCATTCGCCCCACCGATCTGTTCCGCCGCCCCGAAGCGGTGGCCCAATATTTGGACCGGGAACAACTGGCCTTGTATGACTTGATTTGGAAGCGGACCATGGCCAGTCAGATGGCCTCGGCAGAGTTGGATCAAGTGGCGGTGGATTTGGCCGGTCGCGACAAGAAGACCCAATTGCGTGCCAACGGCTCGGTGGTCACCTTCGACGGCTTCCTGAAAGTCTACCGCGAGGATCACGACGAAGACACCCAAAACCCCGCCGAAGATACTGATCGTCTGCTGCCCGCGATGAACGAGGGCGAAGCCATGGCGTTGGGCCAAGTCCGCCCCGCCCAGCATTTCACCCAGCCGCCGCCGCGCTTCTCGGAAGCCAGTCTGGTCAAGCGGATGGAAGAATTGGGCATCGGCCGCCCGTCCACCTACGCCTCGATCTTGTCGGTGTTGCAGGAACGCAATTACGTCCGTCTGGACCAACGCCGCTTCATCCCCGAGGATCGTGGCCGGTTGGTCACAGCCTTCCTGGAGCAATTCTTCAAGCGCTATGTGGAATACAATTTCACCGCCGATCTGGAAAATCAGTTGGACGAGGTCTCGGACGGCAAGATCGATTGGCGCAAAGTGCTGGAAGACTTCTGGCGCGATTTCCATTCAGCCGTGGACGGCACCAAGGAATTGCGCATCGGCGACGTCATCGAGGCCCTGGACGCCGAGCTAGAGCCGTTCTTGTTTCCAGCTGCCGCCGCCGGGCACGACGCCCGTCTGTGCAAAGTGTGCAATTCCGGTCGGCTGTCATTGAAGCTGGGCAAATTTGGCGCGTTCATTGGATGCTCCAACTATCCTGAATGCCGCTTCACCCGGCCGCTCGGTAGCGTCGGCGACGCCGCAGCCGAGGATGCGGGCGAGCAAACCCGCGACTTAGGACTGGACCCCGCCAGCCAATTGCCCATATCGCTGCGCAAAGGCCACTATGGCTGGTACGTCCAATGCGACGCACCCGATGTTCCTGAAGCGGCGACGACGCCTGTCCCGGAAGAAAAAACCAAGTCGGGCAAACCCAAAAAAGTTAAAGCCCCGGCCAACCCCAAACCCAAGCGGGTGTCTCTGTACAAGGGGCTGGAACCCAAGGATGTCACCTTGGACATGGCTGTTTCTTTGTTGGCTCTGCCCCGCGACATTGGTGCCCATCCCGAAGACAGCAAGGTCATTCAGGCTGGGGTGGGTCGGTTCGGCCCCTATCTGCTGCATGACGGCCGCTATAAGAATTTAGGTCCCGACGACGATGTGTTGACCATCGGCATCAACCGCGCCGTGGATTTGCTGGCCGAGGCCAAAGGCAAGGGCGGCGGACGCACGCCACTTCGCACTCTGGGCGAGAAAGACGGTCAACCGATCACGGTCAATTCCGGTCGCTTCGGCCCCTACGTGGCGCTGGCCAAGACCTACGCCACCATCCCCAAAGGCATGACGCCCGAGGCCATTACCTTGGAGGAAGCCCTGGCGCTGATCGCTGCCAAGGCCGCCAAAGCTCCGGAAAAGGCGCCCGCCAAAGCCCGAGCCGCAGCCAAGACCCCCGCCAGGCCTAAAGCACCGGCTGCCGCCGCAAAACCCAAAAAGCCTGCCGCCAAAAAACCCAGCAAGGACGCGGCGGAATAGGCCTGATGGACGCCCAATTGCTCGACCCCTGGGTCGGTTTGGCGCTGTTTGTCGCGGCCACCTTGGCCGGTTTCGTCGATTCCATCGCTGGCGGCGGCGGGTTGCTGACCATCCCCGCTTTGCTTTGGGCGGGACTTTCTCCGGCCCACGCCCTTGCCACCAACAAGGTTCAAGCCTGTTTCGGCAGCGGGTCGGCCAGTTGGCAATTCATCCAGGCAAAACACACGGACCCACGCGACTTCATCCTGTCCATTGTGGCCTGCGGTCTTGGCGCGGCTCTGGGCGCCATTGCCATCAATCGCCTTGATCCCTCCTGGTTGCAAACCCTGATCCCCGTCTTGCTGTTGGCGGCAGCGGGTTTCTTCATATTCGCGCCCGCCACGCCCCACGCCAACGCCCGCCCCCGACTTACCGAACAGAGCTACGCCGTGCTGGTTGCCCCGGTCATCGGGTTCTATGACGGCTTCTTCGGGCCGGGCACCGGTTCGTTTCTGGTTCTGTCATTGGTCATCTTGGTGGGCATGGAGATGGGGCAGGCCACCGCCCGTACCAAAGTGCTTAATTTCTCCAGCAATGTGGCCAGCTTCGCCATCTTCGCCTTTGGCGGTCAAATTTTGTGGGGTCTAGGCCTGATCATGGCGGCAGGACAAGCCATCGGCGCGAGGATCGGGTCCCGATTGGTGGTGGTCAAAGGCGCAAGCGTGGTGCGCCCGTTCCTGGTGGTGATCTCGCTGTTATTGACCGTGCGACTGATTGCCTCTGCTCAGAGCGGCTTATGGCATGATCTGCTGACGTGGATTAAATTTGGGAATTAGAGCATCAGCTTTTATGACGGAATCTACTTCCCTTTACCGTCACCACCGGGTCAAGCCCACTGGTGTCCGGTTTAAATTTGTGGACAAGTCGCACGGTGTTGATTCTACTCGTGTTCAGACGTTGGCGCGTCTCCTGGACACGAAAATGGAGCAACACCGTGCGGCATAAGAATAGCGTTTTTCACGATCTGATAAA
>CAIYCT010000496.1 GCA_903924765.1 uncultured Rhodospirillaceae bacterium
ATATCGCCCCCATTTGTTGCCGTGGGGACGATAGAATCATAAGTGATTCATCCGATTCAAGAACCTTCCGGACGGGCTCTAAAGCCTGGGGTCAAAAACAGAAACATTAGCCTTATTTCAAAGACTTAAGAAACTCGATCACGGCCAAAACCTCATCCGGCTTCTTCAAACCGGCATACACCATCTTCGTCCCCGGCAAGACGGTTTTGGGATCCGCGATAAAAGACGAAAGATGAGCGTCATCCCAAGTGACGCCACTGGCTTTCATGGCGTCCGAATAGGCGAAATCAGCGACCGATGCCGCTTTGCGTCCGTAAACACCAAACAAGCTTGGCCCCATCAGTTTCGCGCCGGCTTCGATCTTGTGACAGCCCGCGCATGCTTTAAAGGCAGGAGGCGCCTCGGCAGCCAAGGCAGCCCCAGTTGCAGCGCACAGCGAGATGGCAAGGCTTAACCGGCTGATCCTGGAATTAAACACGAACATCCCCCATGCGAATTCTATTCAGATAGGGAAGGTAACTGATCGTTTGAAGAATCGCGATACAGGATTTCACGGAGTAAGTTTGGTGCCCCAGGCCGGACTCGAACCAGCACGTTCTTGCGAACAACAGATTTTGAGTCTGCCGCGTCTACCATTCCGCCACTAGGGCACCGGGATGGGTGGCGGATAATACATTAGACTTTTTTCAGGTCAACCGGAATTGCGACCCAGAATCGGGATATTGTCGATCAATCGCGCGGCACCCAATTTGGCCGCCCCCAAAATACGCCCTGGCTTACCAGCCCATTGTTCAATGGATTCAAGTGTTTCTGCATCACGGATGGCCACATAATCGACGGCGGAAAACCCTCCCGTCAAAAGTTTGGCGGTTGCCGTGGCGCAAACATTTTGCGCATTCTGTCCGGATGCGAAAGCGTGTCCAGCCTCGGTCAAGGTCTGAAACATCAGCGGCGCGATCGCCCGTTCCGCGGAGGTCAGGTAGCGGTTGCGCGATGACAGAGCCAATCCATCCGCCTCGCGCAAGGTAGGCACTCCGATAATCTCGACCGGAATATCTAGATCCTTGACGGTGCGACGGATGACGGTCAGCTGTTGATAATCCTTTTCGCCAAACAATGCCACGTCGGGCAAAGCTTGCAGCAGCAGTTTGGTCACCACCGTGGCGACGCCGGAAAAATGGGTGGGGCGGAAAACGCCGCACAAATCCTGTGACAGCCCCGCCACGGTTATGCTGGTGCAAAAACCGGGCGCGTACATCTCGGCCACCGATGGCCGATACAGCCCCGAACAGCTAGCGCTGGCCAGCAAGTCGGCATCCGCTTGTTCCTGACGGGGATAGCGATCAAAATCCTCGCCTGGGCCGAATTGCGTGGGATTGACGAAGATTGTGGCGATCACCCGGTCGGCGCGGCGAAAACCTTCCTCGACCAACGACAGATGTCCAGCATGCAACGCGCCCATGGTCGGCGTCAAAGCGACTTTCAATCCTTGAGCATGCCACGTAGCGACTTGAGCCCGAAGGTCTTGAACCGTATAAAATTGAGGTAAAGTCACGAGGTTTTCCCCCATCCATAGCATTGTTCAGGGCCAGGAAAGGTTCGGGCCCGCACATCGGTGGCGTAGGATTTCACCGCAGCCTCGACCGCCACATTCAGGTCTGCGAAGCGTTTGACAAATTTTGGCAAAGTCCCTCCGCTCAAGCCGAGCATGTCTTCCGTCACCAGCACCTGTCCGTCGCAAGCGGGGGACGCTCCGATGCCGATGGTGGGAATGGCGACTCGTTCGGTCACTTGCCGGGCCACGGCTTCAAAGGTTCCCTCCACCACCAAGGAAAAGGCCCCGGCGTCCGCCACCGCCACTGCGTCAGCAAGAATGCGGGTCTCTTCGGCTTGGGTTCTGCCTTGGGCGCGGAAACCGCCCAGGCCGTTGACCGATTGCGGCATCAAGCCCACATGCCCCATTACCGGCACGCCGCGTTCGACCAGAAACGCGATGGTGGGAGCCATGATTGCGCCCCCCTCCAACTTGACCGCCTGCGCCCCAGTCTCGGCCAGGATGCGGGCGGCGCTATGAAACGCTTGCTGCGGCGATTCCTGGTAGGAACCGAACGGCATATCCACCACCACCAAGGCTGATTGAGACGCGCCCGCCACTGCTTTGCCGTGAGCGATCATCATCTCCAATGTCACCCCAAGGGTCGAGTCCATGCCATAAACCACCATGCCCAGCGAATCCCCGACCATCAAGCAATCCACATGCGGATCCAGCAGCCTAGCCATGGGGGCCGTATAGGCGGTCAGCACGACGATGGGGTCCTTGCCCTTGCGCTCGGCAATAGTGCGGACGCTGTGACGGCGAGATTTTATTTCCGCGCTCATTTGTCCTTTTCCTCGGTCTTTAAATTCTTAGGCTTGGGCGGCGGCGGCATGTCGTCATCATCGAACAAGATGCGATGGGCGGCGCCGTCCAGATCATCGAATTGACCGCTTTTCAGCGCCCACAGAAACCCGACCAGTCCGGTTAGCCCCAACAGCAACGCCACAGGAATCAACATCAAGAGATTGGTCATGATTTCCTTCTGCGGGTCAGCCGCAAAGCATTGGCGATCACCACCAAGGACGAACTCGACATGGCGATGGCCGCGATCAGAGGTGTCACCATACCGGCGATCGCCAACGGCACGGTAAACAAATTATAGCCGATAGCGAGGAAAAAATTTTGCAAAACCAAAGTTCTCGACTGCTTGGCCACCAGCAGGGCTTCCAGGACCGGCTCCAGCCTTTCGCCCTGAAAAACCACGTCGGCGGCAGTTCTGGTCACATCCACCGCTGTTGACGGCGAGATCGATACATAGGCCGCCGCCAAAGCCGGGGCGTCATTCAGCCCATCGCCCACCATCATCACGCGTTTGCCTTGCCCCGCCAGCTCTTGCAGCCGTTCGACCTTGCGGGCGGGCGGAGTTTGAGCCCGCCAATGAATGATGCCCGTCAGCCCCGCCACCTCCGCCACGGTCTGCTCGCGGTCGCCGGACAACAGTTCGACTGGTATTTTTAGCTGCTTCAGCTTGGCGATTATCGACGCGGCGTCGGACCGCAAAGGATCGTTGAAGCGAAACCGGATCGGCGCGGCAGCCGGCTTGGACAACCATAATTCCAGACCCGGAGTATCGGTTCCCGGGGCGCTACTGACGCCCACATGGGCGCGGCTGCCCAGCCGAAAGCCCCCCACAACCAATCCGGCTCCGGCGATCTCCGAAACGCCGTCCACCGCTTTGGCGTTGGGACAGGCCACGACCAAAGCCTTAGCCAAAGGATGACGGGACGATGCCGCCATGCCCGCCGCTAGAATCAAATCCTGTTGGCGCCATC
Organism: uncultured Rhodospirillaceae bacterium; assembly: GCA_903924765.1. Classification (GTDB taxonomy): domain Bacteria; phylum Pseudomonadota; class Alphaproteobacteria; order Rhodospirillales; family Magnetospirillaceae; genus CAIYCT01. Next base: position 3,370 of record CAIYCT010000496.1, read on the forward strand.
CGTCTTCTTCCACCAACACCGGCTTGCCCACCGTCACCGTGCCGGTTTTGTCCAGCGCCACCCAATCCACCACAGCCAAACGTTCCAACGCTGTGGCGGATTTCAGCAAAATGCCTTGACGCATCAACCGGCCCGAAGCAATGACCTGCACCACCGGCACCGCCAAGGCCAAGGCACATGGGCAAGTAATGATCAGCACGGAAACGGCATTCATCAGCGCATCTTGCCAATCGATGCCCATATAATAGCGCCAGAACAGGAAGGTCGCTAAACCGGTGACATGCACCACGGGCGCGTAATACCGGGCGACCCGATCGGCCAGCAGCACATAGCGGGCGCGGCCCTGCTCGGCCAATTCCATCAGCCGCACGATTTCCGCCAGCAGCGTATCGCCGCCCACAGCCGAAATGGCCAATGTTAACGGACCGGACAGATTGAGGGTTCCCGCAAAGACTTGAGCCCCCGGTCCGACGCTGACTGGAACGGTCTCGCCTGTAATCAGACTGGTCTCGACGTCCGAATGACCGGCTTGAACGATTCCGTCGACGCCGATACGGTCGCCTGCCGCCACCATCACCACCTGCCCCTGCTTCAGGCTTTCCGGTTTGACCGTTCTGCGCACGCCGGTTTCATCCACCACTGTCACCGTGGTTTTTTCCAGCGACAACAGATGCTCCATGGCTCCACGCGCCCGACCACGCGCCCGACTGTCCAGATATCGCCCGATCAGTAGGAAAAACAGCAAGGTGATGGCCGAATCGAAATAGGCGTGCTGGCCCCAATTCAGCGTTTCGAACAAGCTCATGCCTGTGGCGATGGTGACGCCGATGGTGATGGGCACATCCATATTGCTGCGTCCACGAGACAAAGCGCCCACCGCCGAGCGGGCGAAAGGCCGGATGCAGTACAGAATGGCGGGAATGGCGATCAGCGCCGACAGCCAATGCATAAAAGAGCGCGTCGCCGGTCCCATATCCGATCCGGCCCAAATGGATACCGAGAACAGCATGACGTTGGCCGCGGCGAATCCGGCCACTGCCATGGACCGCAGCAATTCCTTCTCGTGCTGTTCGACGCTGCTGGCCAGCTGTTCCGGATCATAGGGAATCAAACGGTATCCTACCGCCAGGATCGGCGCCAGGATCGGGCCAATTTGGGCCGCCTCCGACGTCCATCGCACGGTCAAGCGACGGGTGGTCATATTCACCCGCCCCCAGGTGACCGACGGATTGCGGGCCAACAACGCTTCGATCAGCCACACGCAAGCGGCGCAATGCAAGCCCTCGACCATCAAATGGATTTCATGGACGCCATCCTTGGTCTCATGGACATGAGGAACGAAATCGCTGGCTTGATCTTCGATGTCTTCGGGTCGCAACGGCCTCACCGCCTGCTCGATGGTCCGACGGCGGTAATAATTTCCCAAACCCATCTCGTTGATCAGCGAGAAGGCCCCTTGGCAACCGGAACAACAAAACTCGCTGTCCGCATTGGACACCAGCGGCAAACCGCAATGTTTACACGTGAGGGCGGTCGTCACGGTCAAGGATCAGGGGATTACAAAGCGACGCAGCATCTGGTAGGTAGTGCCGTCGCCCGAGGCCAAGAAGTCCACGTCCCATTGTCCAGCTTGAGGGAAGTCCACTTGTGCGGCGTACTGGCCGTTGCCTTTGGGCGTGAATACGATGCGCCGTTCCACCCCCGCGATGTTGGGCCGATCCGCCAACGCTTGGACGTCCAACCCGTCGAGTGCTTTGCCCTCTTTATTTTTGAAGCTGATGGCGATCTCCGCCCCATGACCTGACGCGCCGGGCGTCAATGTCGCGTCCACGGTCCAGCCCATATCCGCTTGGTCGCGGGCAGCCGCCAGGGACTTATTGAAGCTGTTGCCCTTCTCGTAGGCGTTTTCCGCGACCAGTCCGTTAAAGGTCGAGGTGGCGAAATAAGCCAAAGCGCCGTTCACCACCACCACCAGACCGAGCATGCCGAGAAAAATATAAGGATACCACCAACCCCGTTCCCGCTCGCTCATGACATCTCCTTATTTGTCTGGCCCCATGAAGGTCGCCGTGCTGCGCACGATTGTGCCGGAATCCAAATCCTCCAGCACAAAAGTAAACGGCGTCGCGTGGCTTTTAAGCTCGTTTTCCGGTGCCGTGGCATAGACCCGGAACGTGGCGACGCTGTCACCGTCGGCGCTTATTTTGGCTTTGCCCTCCGTCACGGTTTCTCCAACCACATCGACGGCGATGCCTTGAATGCCTTCCGCATGCAACGCCAACCGGCGCTCTTGGCGCACCATGTTGAGCACCTTATAGGTATAGCCATTGCGGAAGTCGCCCGAGCCCAGCTGCACATAAAGCGGGCTGCGTTCATGCAGAATGCTGACTTCCATGGTCGAGCGGAAGGTAAGGCCATAGACCATGACCCCAGCGATGAAAGCGATCATCGCCGCATAGATCACTGTTCTGGACCGGAACGGACGCATCTTGGCGACTTTGCCCTCGGCGCGCGCCTCCTGGGCGATAATGGAATCGTAGCTGATCAGGCCGCGTGGCAATTTGTAGCGGTCCATCATCTGGTCGCAGGCGTCGATGCACAGCGCGCAGCCGATACAGGCCAATTGATTGCCCATGCGGATGTCGAGGCCGGTCGGACAAGCGGCAATGCAGGCCTTGCAATCGATGCAATGCCCTCGCCCTTCGAAGCTTTGATTTTTGCGCGCCGCGCCGCGCGGTTCGCCACGCCAAGCCTCGTAAGCGACAATCATCGAATGTTCGTCGAACATGGCCGATTGAAAACGGGAATAGGGGCAGACATAGATGCAAACCTGTTCGCGGCCCCAACCGGCCATCATGAAGCACCCACCGCCGACGATGATCAGGAAGGTATAGACCCCCGCTCCGGCGTCACCCGTGAAAATCTGCGGCAACAAGGTGAACGCGTCGCCGAAGAACAAACAAAAACCCAATCCGCAAGCCAACGAAATCAAGGCCCACAGAAACAGAATCACCGTCTTGCGGGCAACCTTGTCCAAGTCCCACTTGCGGCGGTCGAAAGAGATGCGCTTGCCACGGTCGCCCACGACGACCCGTTCGACCAACATGAACAAATCCGTATAGACGGTTTGGAAACACAGAAACCCGCACCACAGCCGTCCGGCCACCGCGCTCATCAGAAACAGCGCCAAACCGGCGATCAACAGCAAGCCAGTGATGTAATAGACCTCCTGCGGCCATATCTCGATGCCAAAGAAATAGGCGCGACGCCCGGTCATATCGATCAGGATGGCTTGGTCTGGCGCGCCCGCGCCTCGATCCCAGCGGATGAACGGGCCCACGTGCCACACGGCCATCAAGACGACCATCACCACCCATTTAATGGAGCGGAAGGTTCCCCTTATGGTTCGCGGATGGATCCGCTTGGTTTCTTCGTAGAGGTTTTCGGGTTGCTTTGCGACATCAGGTTCAACGGCGTTCACGTCATCCAGCCTTGTTTGAATCCAAGAGAAGCGCTTTATGGCACATTCCGCAGTAAAAAGAAAAGGGAGGGAGCATAAAGCCCCCTCCCCAACTTTTCTAAGGTCAAATTATTGACCGCCACCCAGCGAGTGGACGTAGATGGCCAATTCCTTGATGGTCGCCTTGTCAAGACGACGGCCCCATGACGGCATGGAACCCATCTTGGGCTTGGTGACTTGGCCAGCGACGCCTTCTGAAGTCGGTTTGGTAAAGGTACGGACCAAGGTGTTCAAGGGCGGAGCCCCCACATCCTTGTTTCCAACAGCGCCTTCGCCATGGCAAACAACGCAGTTTTCAGCGAAAATCGCTTCGCCGGGGCTGCCTGCGGCCGGGGTCTTGTGCGACACCGACGCCACATAATCGGCCACTTGCTTGATTTGCTCGGCCGTCAACAATCCATCTTCGCCAAAGCTGGGCATGACGCTGTTCCGGGAGTCCGGATCGTCATTGCGCACGCCATGGGTGATGGTCTGTTGAATGTCGGCCAAGGTACCGCCCCACAGCCAAACGTCATCGGCCAAGTTAGGATAGGCGCCGGGAGTGCCAACGCCGCCGGTGCCATGACAGGCGGCGCAGTTTTCACCGAAGGCAATGCGACCACCGGCCAACGCGTAGTTGCGCAGGGCCTTGTCGTTTTCGATCTCTTCCACCGAAGCGGCGTCGATCTTGGACAACCATTGCGAACGAGCCGCCTTTTGATTAACCAATTCTTTTTCGAGCTCTTCCCGCGACGAGTAATGCCAAATGCCGGGGGTAAAGCCGGTCGTGGTTGGCCAAGTCGGGTAGACCACCCAATAGCCGATCGACCAAATAATGCAGGCCCAGAAAACATACACCCACCAACGGGGCATCGGGGTATTCAGTTCCTTAATCCCATCCCACTCGTGACCGGTGGTGTAGATGCCGGAAATAGGATCTTTTTCAGCAGACGCCATGATCTGTGCTCCTCAATCGTTTTCCTTGAAGGGGATCAGGCCATCGGCCTCGAACCGGCTCTTGTTCTTGGGCCAATAGGCCCAAAGAGCGATCCCCAGGAACGCCGCCATTGCCATGACACCCCAGATGGAGGTCAAAGTATGCGCGACGAAGTCATTCAGTTCGGCCACAGCGGCTTCCCTTATCTACGGATCGATGCGGGATCGACGGTGGAGAAATCCACCATGGTTCCCAACACCTGAAGGTAAGCCACCAGAGCGTCCACTTCGCTAACCACAGCCGGGTTGCCGTCGGCGGCGCCCATATGCAGCTTGGGATAATGGGCCGCCACCTTGGTGCCTTCCGGCGACGAGGCGCTGACTTGTTCTTCCAAGTCGGCCTTGGCACTGGCAATTTCCTCATCCGTATAAGGAACGCCGACAATGCGCAACGTCTTCAGGTGATCGGCGATGTCGCCGTACTTCAAGGGCCGCTTCAGATGAGGATAGCCCGGCATCACCGATTCAGCCACCACATCGCGGGGGTTGATCAAGTGACGGACATGCCAATCGTCGGTGTATTTGCCACCCACGCGGGCCAAGTCGGGACCGGTCCGCTTCGAGCCCCATTGGAAGGGGTGATCGTATTGCGACTCGGCCGCCAGGCTGAAGTGACCATACCGTTCCACTTCGTCTTTGAACGGACGGATCATCTGGCTGTGACACAGATAGCAACCTTCACGGATGTAAATGTTGCGTCCGGCCAATTCCAGAGGCGTATAGGGACGAATCCCTTCCACTTTTTCGATGGTCGATTCGATGGCGAACAGCGGAACAATTTCCACCAACCCGCCAACGATCACCATCAACAGAATGCCCACCGCCAGAAGGAAGACATTCGTTTCAAGAATTTTGTGCTGAAACATCGTCATTCCTCCTTAAACTGCGGACTTGGAGACGGCGGCATAGGACTCGTCCGTAGCCACATCGCCCTTGATCGTGCGGTAGATGTTGTAAACCATCACCAAACTACCGGCGACGAAGAACACGCCCCCCGTTGCACGCAAGACATAATAGGGATGCATCGCCGCAACGGTCTCGATGAACGAGTATTGCAAGAAGCCCAATTGGTCATAGGCGCGCCACATCAGGCCTTGCATGATCCCAGAGATCCACATGGACGTGATGTAAAGCAGAATGCCAATGGTAGCGATCCAGAAATGCACGCCCACCAGACGCAGCGAGTAGACTTCCTGACGGCCCCACAGCTTGGGGATCAGATAGTACAAAGCGCCGAACGACACGAAGGCAACCCAACCCAAAGCGCCCGAGTGCACGTGGCCGATGGTCCAGTCCGTGTAGTGCGACAGCGAGTTCACCGCTTTGATGGCCATCATCGGGCCTTCAAAGGTGGACATGCCGTAGAACGCCACCGAGGTGACCAGGAAGCGCATGACCGGATCGGTCCGCAATTTGTCCCAAGCGCCCGACAGAGTCATCAGACCGTTGATCATGCCACCCCAAGACGGCATCCACAGCATAACCGAGAACGTCATGCCCAGCGTTTGGGCCCAATCGGGCAACGCGGTGTAGTGCAGGTGGTGAGGACCAGCCCAGATGTACAGGAAGATCAAGGACCAGAAGTGGATGATCGACAGACGGTAGGAGTAAACCGGGCGTCCGGCGCGCTTGGGAACGAAGTAGTACATAATGCCCAAGAAGCCGGCGGTCAGGAAGAAGCCCACCGCGTTGTGACCGTACCACCACTGCACCATGGCATTCTGCACGCCCGAGAACACGTTGTAGCTTTTCAACGTCGTGAACGAGACCGGAACGGCGATGTTGTTGCCGATATGCAGCATGGCCACCGTCAACATGAATGCCATGAAGAACCAGTTGGCCACATAGATATGCGGCTCGGTCCGTTTGATGATCGTGCCGATGAAGGCGATCATATAGGCAACCCAAATCACGGTCAGGTACAAGTCCAAAGCCCATTCCGGTTCAGCGTATTCTTGACCTTGGCTGTAACCCAGCACATAGGACAGAGCCGCCAGAACGATGAACAGGTTGTAATTGAAGAATATGAAATTCCCCAACGCCGACCCGCCGAACAGCGCTGCGCGACAGGTCCTTTGCACAATGTACAAAGAGGTGGCGAAAAGCACATTGCCGCCGAAGGCGAAAATGACTGCCGAAGTGTGAACCGGGCGCAGGCGGCCAAAGGTCGTCCACTCCAGGTCGAGATTAAGGGCGGGGAAAGCCAATTCCCAGGCGATATAATCGCCCGCTAGAAAGCCAATCACCCCCCAGAAAACCGCTGCTAAAGCGAATTTCTTGATCACGTCCTCATTGTAGGCCGTGGCGTCAATGTTACTACTCATGCCCAACTCCCACTAAAAAATGCGGCTCCGGGGAATCCGGACGAACCCTACCGCCATGTTGGTCAATGCACTATGCCAATTCAAGTGCCCCATACCCTTGATCCATGTCAACATGAACCATGGGTTTATTGAGAAAAACCATGCCTAAGGACTACCCCGTTTGGATCTTTATGCCGTTATACCCCCCGTTGGCCTTATGCGCTGGTCGTGATATGGTCCGCCGCGCCAAAGAATCGCCTTGTATCAAAGTGAATTAAAGCATATCGGAGCGATGGCTTTAACCCTAGAAGATAAAGTTGGCCCCCTAGGTTTCCTTAAAGACACTCATTGGAAGCGCAATTCTCCTTGAACACACACCGTCTCCCCCTCAATCACTCGACCATTGTCCTTGTACGGCGGCTCTTTCGCGAGAGTTTGCGTCCCCATATGAAGCAAGTGGTCGTCGCCGTTTTCAGCATGGTGGTCGGCGCCGCGGCCACCGCAGGCACCGCCAAACTCATGGACCCTGTGGTCAACTACGTCTTCACCGAACGGCGGTCGGAATATCTGCTGCCTTTGGCCCTCACCGTCCTGGCGACGTTTGCGACCAAATCCGTCGCCAATTATTTCGAAGCGGTCCTGATGTCCAGCGTCGGATTGCGCGTTATCGCCGATTTGCAAAACCGCCTGTTCCGGCAAATCCTACGCCTGGATGCGGCGTTTTTCCACACCCACACCACCGGTTCGCTGATTTCCAGGTTAACCAACGACATTTCCGCCATGCGCTATGCGGCTTCGGACGCCTTGACCGGCGCGGGGAAAGACGCCACTTCGGTCATTTTCCTAGTGTTCTTGATGTTTTATCAGGACTGGGTGCTATCAACCGCCACTTTCTTCGTCTTTCCATTGGCCATCATTCCCATTTCCCGTTTGGGCAAGCGCATGCGCAAGGTGACCGCCAACACCCAAGAACAAATGGGGCGTTTGGTCACTTATCTGGAGCAATCCATTCAAGGCGTCCGCTTGGTCAAGTCCTATGGCATGGAAGAGTACGAATCCCGCCGGGTCAACGGCCTGGTCGCCGATCTGCAAACCCAAATCTTCCGGGCGACTCGGGTGCGCTCGGCGTCGTCCCCGATCATGGAATTGTTGGGCGGAATCGCCATCACCGTCGTCATTCTTTATGGCGGCGCGCGAGTCATCGAAGGGCAAACCACGCCGGGCGCGTTCTTTTCCTTCATCACCGCCTTGATGCTGGCCTATCGTCCACTTAAATCCATCGGATCGCTTAATACCGCCTTGCAAGAAGGCTTGGCGGCAGCGGCTCGAACCTTCTCCATCTTGGATTTAACCCCCGCCATCGTCGACCGTCCCGGAGTCCAGGATTTGGTCGTCACCGGCGGCGAAGTACGCATGGACAGCGTGTTCTTCACCTATGACGGCAATCGCGTCGTTCTGGACGGGCTTGACATGCTCGTACCGGCCGGTCAGACCGTCGCCTTAGTGGGATCGTCGGGCGCGGGCAAGACCACGCTTTTGAACTTGCTGCCCCGATTCTTCGATGTCACCGATGGTCGCGTGCTGATCGACGGCCAGAATATTCGCGATGTCTCGTTAGCCAGTTTGCGCACCAACATTGCCTTGGTCAGTCAAGAGATCGTGCTGTTCGACGACACCGTGCGGGCCAACATCGCCTATGGCAATTTCAACGCCACCGACGACGAGATCGAGGCGGCGGCGCAAGCGGCGGCGGCCCATGAGTTCATCACCGCTCTGCCCTTGGGTTACAACACCCTTGTGGGCGAGCGCGGCATGTCCTTGTCAGGGGGGCAGCGCCAACGCATCGCCATCGCCCGCGCCATGCTAAAAAACGCCCCAATCCTGCTGCTGGACGAAGCCACCAGCGCCCTGGACACCGAATCCGAGCGTCAGGTGCAAATCGCGTTGGATCACCTGATGCAAGGGCGGACCACCATCGTCATCGCCCATCGCCTGTCCACCGTCACCCACGCGGACGTGATCCACGTGTTGGATCGCGGAAAAGTGATCGAGACCGGAACCCATGCGGAATTGCTGGCCCATGGCGGAGCTTACGCCCGCTTGTACGACATGCAATTCGCGTCGCCCCAATCTTACTTTCCCGAGTCCTCTTCCCCATGAGCATGATCAAGCGGCTGGGCAAAAGTCAACGACTGCGCCGGTTCTTGTGCTGGTTGGGGTCTTTGTACATCCGCTTCGTTCATACCAGTGGACGCTGGCGTGTGACCGGCAGCGACGCCGCCCAAACCTTGTGGACTCGCGGAGAGCCCTTCATTCTAGCCTTCTGGCACGGCCACTTGCTGATGATGCCCAAAATCTGGCGGCGCGACATCCCCATTCACATGCTGATCAGCCAACATCGCGACGGCGAACTGATCGCCCGCACTGTCGCACATTTCGGCATTCACTGGGTGGCGGGCTCCAGCACCCGAGGCGGCGGGGCGGCCTTGCGCTCCATGTTGAAAGCCCTGAAAGGCGGCGATTGCGTCGGCATCACCCCCGACGGTCCACATGGACCCGCGACTCAGGCCTCCGACGGCATCGTCGCCGTGGCCCGCCTGTCCGGCTGCCCGATCATTCCGGCGGCTTGGTCGGCTCGAAAGCAAAAGCAATTACGGTCCTGGGACCGCTTTCGCATTGCCATGCCCTTTACCGAGGGCGTGTTTGTGTGGGGGACTCCGATCATCGTGCCCAAGGATGCGGACGCAACCGTTCTGGAGCAACGCCGCCAGCAGGTGGAAGAGTCCTTGAACGCCTTAAGCCTGGAAGCGGATACAGTGATGGGGCGCGAATCATGATCCAGACTCTGTATCAATGGGCGACCAAATGGGGCGGTCCGTTGATCGGTCTGTATTTGCGCCGTCGCATGAAACGCGGCAAAGAAGATCCCGTCCGCTTTGCCGAACGCATGGGCGTGGCCTCGTTGCCCCGCCCCCCCGGACCGTTGATTTGGCTGCACGGCGCGTCGGTGGGCGAGGCCCAAGCGTTGCTGCCGTTGATGGAGCGTTTGTCCCAAATGGGCCGCGCATCGCTGCTGCTGACCACCGGCACGGTGACCTCGGCCCGGTTGCTGGCCGACCGGCTGCCCAAGGGCGCTGTGCATCAATTCGTGCCGGTGGATCATCCCGATTGGGTTAAGTCCTTCTTGGATCATTGGCAGCCTCAATTGGCGCTGTGGTCTGAATCCGATTTCTGGCCAAACCTGCTGCAACAAACCCGTGCCCGCAAAATCCCCATGGTGCTGCTGCAAGGCCGGATTTCGCCGAAATCGTTCCGGCAATGGCAGAGGATTCCCAGCTTCATTCGGCATGTCCTGGGTAATTTCGATCTGTGCTTGGCCCAATCGCCCGGCGACACTCAGCGGCTTGGCGCGCTGGGAGCCAAGTCCGTCCAGTATGCGGGCAACCTGAAACTGGCCGTGCCGCCGCTGCCTGCGCCGGAAACACTGGTGACGCAGTTGTGCGCGCAGCTCCAAGGCCGCCCCGCCTGGATCGCCGCCAGCACCCATCACGGCGAAGAAGAGATCGCCGCCCGCATCCATCAAATCCTGAAGGCCAAACATCCGGGACTTTTGACCATCGTCATTCCCCGCCATCCACCCCGCGCGCCTGCCGTTGCCGATCAGATCAAGGCCATGGGCGTGACGGTAGGCGTCCGTTCGCGCGATCAAGATATCCCTCCGGACACCGAGCTTTATCTGGTCGACACCATCGGCGAGCTGGGGCTGTTCTTTCGCGTGGCCCCCCTTGTGTTTATGGGCAAAAGCTTGTGCGCCGAGGGCGGACAAAATCCGTTCGAACCGGCCCGGTTGGGCGCGGCGGTATTGTTCGGCCCGCGCATGAGCAACTTCACCGACATGACTCACTCCATGCTGGCCGCCCAAGCCGCCATCCAGGTGGCCGACGAGCCGGACCTGCTGCGCACCATCGATCTTTTGCTGAGCGATTCGCAGGCCCTTGATCGCCATCGTCAGGCTGCGTTAACTTGGACGGAACGGGAAGCGGACATCATGGACCGCTTCCTTGCCCAACTCGCGCCGTTTTTGGACTCTTTAAATGCGTGCCCCTGAATTCTGGACTCATGATAGCTGGCTATCGCGGCTGCTGATTCCCCTGTCGGCTCTGTGGCAATGGGGCGCCGAATACCGCCAATCGGGCGTCGAGACCTATCGCGCTTCCATGCCGGTCATCTGCGTCGGCAATATCATGGCGGGCGGAACCGGCAAAACCCCGGTGGTTTTGGCCCTAGCCAAACGATTCCAGGCGTGGGGCAAAAATGTGCATCTGCTGACGCGCGGCTATGGCGGACGCCTGCCCGGCCCGGAGCAGGTCGATCCCCGGACCCACACGGCCACCGAAGTGGGCGACGAAGCCCTGTTGCTGGCCCAGGTCGCCCCGACCTGGGTATCACGCTGGCGTCCCGACGGCGCCGCCGCCGCGTCCAAGAAACGCGCCGATTTGCTGATCATGGATGATGGCTTTCAAAACTTTACCCTGGCCAAGGATCTGTCCTTGGTGGTGGTGGACGGAGCCATGGGGTTTGGCAATGGCCGGATCATGCCCGCCGGTCCCTGCCGCGAACCGATCGAGGCCGGATTGGCCCGCGCCGACGCAATCATCATCATCGGCGACG